>NZ_JBFUJB010000004.1:0-261642 GCF_056401575.1 Rhodococcus sp. P4_E4
TGAAGAAAAACTGGATTGTGTTCGCCAGGCACTTCGTACAACCTCGTGTCACTCACCCTCGCAGGTGGGAGTCGGTGTCCGTGTCGCTCTGACCTGGACAAAGTTACGCGAAGATCAACACAACACCAAATCGCCAGGTCAGAGCACTGCGGTCGGTAAACTTCACGGAACCCAGTACCTCTCGGCCAGTTCTTCGACGATCGGATCGCCTTCCTCGGCCTGTTCCAACGCTTCGAGATCGTCGTTGATCGACACCAGCCGGGGATCGTCACCCTCAGCTTCCTGAATCGGGTGCCGACCGTCCTCGGCGAGTTGCCTCAGTAGCTTTTCCTTGACGCGCGCTTTCAACGAATCAGCCATACCGCCAGCATGTGCCGCTCCGGCCCAGTTGTCGAGGCCTACTCGTCGTCCTTCTTGCCGAAGACACGTCGTGCCGTCGGAATCAGGATGATCAGCGCGCCGAGCAGAACGATGAGCGAAAAAACCTGCAGTGCCATGTCGACCTCTTACCGTCACGCCGGCGCGAGCCAGCTCCCCCACGGGGTGTTTCGAACAACCGTAAATGCAACGAGAACTCCGAGCACCACGATCGTCACAGTCGGCCGAAGCACGATCATGCGATCCCGCGTGCCTTTCCAACGGCGCACTGTCCAACCGATCCACGCGATCACCAACACCGCGACAAACGGCACGATCAAGACATTGCTGGACACTGCGGCGCCAACATCCAGATTAGTCAGGTCATTGACCGCACGAAGGCCACCACACGCCGGGCACCACAATCCCGTCAACGCATACATCGGACAAACGCCGTAACTACCCGCACTGTGGGGATCACGGAAGTGGAGAACCGCGGCGGCCGCCACCGCCACTGCAGCAACACCGACGGGTGCGGCCAGCGCGCGTCGTCGACTTGCGACCACTTCCAACTCCATGACACCCACTGTAAGAGACCTCGGCAGCGACTAGCGCGCGCGAACGACTACCGACCGGACCACCATGTCGTGCCAGCACTGGTGCTTCGAGTCCCAGAGCGGCCAGAGATAGTTGAGGAAGCAGGCGCCACCCAGGATCGCCATCATGATCCAACGAAGCAGCGCCATCACCGGGCCGAGAGGCACACCGTCGGACTCCCGAATCACCGAAATTCCCAGCCACTTCTTGCCGAGCGTCTGTCCGGTGTTCCCTTGCCTGAAGACGAGATTCCACACCTCGATCAAGAAGATCGCCAGTATGCCGACGACCATGACGATCACCCCGACCGGATTACCGCCTTCAGCGCTCACGCTGCCGTCGTCGTATGTGGTCACTTCGGATCCGGAGAACGCGATCACTGCTCCGATGCCCGCGAGGATGACGCCGGGGAGCGGAACGACAAAGCCGTCGAGAATTGACGCGAGCACCCGAGAGATCCAGCTTGCGTACGGATAGGCGGGCGTCGGCGGCTGAAAACCCTGCGGCGGCATCGGCGGCATCTGCCCGTACGGCGGCTGATTCTGCGATGGATGGCCTGGTCCCCAGTTCTGATCCGACATCGAGGTCTCCCCTGTTCAGGCACGTGTTCGCCGAACTCAGGATAAACCGCACATACGCAAGAATTGGGAACTAACGACAAGAGCCCCACATCCGGATTTCCGGGTGTGGGGCTCTTGGCCGAGCTGCCTGAGAGAATCGAACTCTCGACCTTTTCATTACGAGTGAAATGCTCTACCGACTGAGCTAAGGCAGCGTGCCTTTCGGCGGTGGCGAGTCTATCTGGTCAACCCCCGGATCGCGAAAACGGGGGTCGGAAAGCGGCTCCGATGGAGGCAACCATCGCATCGAGCGCCCACTGCAACTTGACGTTGAAGTCGACGGCCTCGCGGCATTCGAGCACCGCTTCGATGCACTTGAGCAACCCCTCCGGGGACGTGCGTGCAGCCAACTCGGCGGCCTGCCGAGCCATGTCGGGATGGGTCGCCGTCGACGTCGACCCCAGCGAATAGGAAAGCGCGTCCCGGTACATGCCGGCCAGGTCGATCAGCGTCCGGTCGAGAAGATCGCGGCGGGCCCGGGTGTCGCGCGATTTCTGACGCGCTTCGAGGTCCTTGATCAGACCAGCCGATCCGCGCAGAGTCCCGGCTGTTCCCTTGCCGGTTCCACCACCACCCAAGGAGACCTTGAGCTCCTCGAGTTCCTGTTCCTTGAGTTCGGCGTAGAACGCCTTGGTGTCAGCCTCGATCGACTTCACCAAGTTCTCTGCGGCCTTGTACGCCGTCGAAGCACCGATCGCGTCTGCGGCCAGCCGAAGCGAACGCTGACGCTCGTCCCGCGCGCTCTCGTCAGTGGCGAGGCGCCGCGCCCGACCGACATGTCCGCCGCTGATCGATGCGGCGATTCTCGCTCGCTCCGGATCCAGCCCGTCGCGGTCGATCAGTACCTGGGCGATCGATTCGACGGACGGCGTCACCAACGGCATGTGCCTACACCGCGAACGGAGGGTGACAGACATGTCTTCCGGATCGGTCGTCGGCGCGCAGAGCAGGATGACCGTGCGGTCCGGTGGCTCCTCGACAACCTTCAGCAGGGCGTTGGCTGCGCCTTCGGTCAAACGATCGGCATCCTCGACCACGATGACCTGCCACCGCCCCGTCGTCGGCCGACGCGAAGCGATGTTGACTATCTCGCGCATGCCTTTGACGCTGATGCTCAGGCCGTCGGGGATGATCCGTCGTACGTCACCGTGGGTTCCACCCATCGTCGTCGTACACGCATGACACTCACCGCACCCTGGTGCACCGTCGGAGGTGCATTGCAGGGCTGCGGCGAAGCAGAGAGCAGCAACCGAACGACCAGAGCCGGGTGGCCCGGTGAAGAGCCACGCGTGGGTCATCTCCGAGCCGCTGGAATCGCCACGAGCCGACAGCGCAGCATCACGCAGGCTCTGCTCGACGTCGTGCTGACCCACCAGCCGACCGAACACACCTCGTTCGGCCACTTCAGTACTCATGCAAAAACCCTAACCGTCGGCACCGACGAAGCCTTACGAGTCCTTCTTCGCCGGAGCCTTCTTGGCGGCAGCCTTCTTGGCCGGGGCCTTTTTTGCGGCTGTTTTCTTGGCAGCGGCCTTCTTTGCCGGAGCCTTCTTGGCTGCTGCCTTCTTCTTGACGGGACCGCGGGCCCGACGATCAGCCAGCAACTCCGACGCACGAGCATCAGAAATGGATTCGACGTCGTCGTCCTTGCGAAGGCTGGCGTTGGTCTCGCCGTCAGTGACGTACGGACCGAAACGGCCGTCCTTGATCACCATCGGCTTCTCGCTGACCGGATCGACGCCCAACTCACGCAACGGAGGCGTTGCCGATGCCTGACGCCCACGACGCTTCGGCTCGGCGTAGATCTTGAGCGCTTCGTCGAGCGTGACGGTGAACATCTGCTCTTCGTTGGCGAGCGAGCGTGAGTCCGTGCCCTTCTTCAGGTACGGACCGTAACGGCCGTTCTGCGCGGTGATCTCTTCCTTGGATTCGGGGTCGACACCCACCACGCGCGGAAGCGACAGCAGACGAAGTGCATCTTCCAAGGTGATCGTCGCCAAATCCATGGACTTGAGCAGCGATCCCGTCCGCGGCTTGGGGCCCGCGACCTTCTTGGCAGCCTTCTTCGCGGGTGCCTTCTTGGCTGCGGCCTTCTTCACCGCAGTCTTGGTACTGCCCGAACTGATTTCTTCCGGCTCGGGAGCGGAGACGGGAACGATGTCCGGTTCCGGCTCGGCCGGCGGTTCGGGCAGGATCTCGGTCACGTAGGGACCGAAGCGGCCTTCCTTCGCGACGATCTCGTGGCCCGTCAGTGGGTCGACGCCCAGCTTGCGGCCCTCTTGAGGCGTCGAGAACAGTTTCTCGGCGTACTCGGGAGTGAGCTCGTCCGGCGGCAGGTCGTCGGGAAGATTTGCCCGCTGCGAGATCAGATCGCCTTCGGGATCGTCCGGGTTCTGAACCATGCGCTCGAGATACGGGCCGAACCGGCCGACGCGCACGTGCACCTCGCGGCCCTCGGCGTCGTCGAAGAGACGGATGGAGTTGACCTCGCGAGCGTCGATCTCCTCGAGGTTGACTCCGACCATCTTCTTCAGCCCGCCCTCGCGGGCGACCGAACCTTCTGCGCCTGTCTCGCCGCCGAAGTAGAAGCTGCTCAGCCAGTTGCCGCGCTGCTCACGGCCACCGGCGATCGCGTCGAGATCGTCTTCCATTCCTGCCGTGAAGTCGAAGTCGACCAGCCGGCCGAAGTGCACCTCGAGCAGTCCGATGACGGCAAACGCCACCCAGGACGGAACCAGCGCGCTGCCACGTTTGTAGACGTATCCGCGATCGAGGATGGTCTTGATGATCGACGAGTAGGTCGAAGGACGGCCGATGCCGAGTTCTTCGAGCGTCTTGATCAGGCTGGCTTCTGTGTAGCGAGCGGGCGGGTTGGTGCTGTGCCCGTCCGGATCGAGCTTGGTGGCCGTGACTTCCTGGCCCTTGACCAGTACCGGAAGCCTGGATTCGGCGTCGTCGGACTGACCGCCGGCTTCTTCGTCGACACTTTCGACGTAAGCCTTGAGGAAGCCGGCGAACACGATGGTGCGACCCGAAGCGGAGAACGTGCAGTCCTCGCCGGTGCCTGCCGTGCCGGAGATGCGGAGCGTCAGCGTCGTACCGCGGGCGTCGGCCATCTGCGAAGCGACGGTCCGCTGCCAGATCAGTTCGTACAGCTTGAACTCGTCGGAATCGAGCTTGGAGTGCAGCTGACCCGGGGTCTGGAACACGTCGCCGGCGGGGCGGATCGCCTCGTGCGCTTCCTGCGCGTTCTTGACCTTGCGGGTGTACTGACGCGGCGTCGGATGCACGTATTCCGGACCGTACAACTCGGTGGCCTGCGCACGAGCGGCTGCGATCGCCGACTCCGAGAGCGTCGTCGAGTCGGTACGCATGTAGGTGATGTAGCCGTTTTCGTACAGACGCTGCGCGATACGCATGGCGCGCTCGGACGTGAAACGAAGTTTGCGTCCGGCTTCCTGCTGGAGCGTCGACGTCATGAACGGCGGGTAAGGCTTGCGCGTGTACGGCTTGTCCTCGGCGGAGGAAACCGTGAGGTCGACGCCCTGCAACGCTTCCGCGAGACGACGCGCGTACGCCTCGTCGAGCACGGTGACCGCGCTGCCCTTGAGCTTTCCGTCAGCTCCGAAATCACGGCCGGAGGCGACACGCGAACCGTCGACGGAGACCAGGCGAGCACCGAAACTACGCGGGCTGGCCTCTGCACCGGCGTCGAGCGTCGCGGAAATGTCCCAGTACGACGCCGACTTGAACGCCATGCGCTCGCGTTCACGCTGGACGATGACGCGAGTGGCCACCGACTGGACGCGGCCGGCCGAGAGCTTCGGCATGACCTTCTTCCAGAGAACCGGGCTGACCTCGTAACCGTAGAGACGGTCGAGGATGCGGCGGGTTTCCTGAGCATCGACGAGGTCGGTGTCGAGTTCGCGGGTGTCTTCGGCGGCAGCACGGATTGCCGGCTCGGTGATCTCGTGGAAGACCATTCGACGAACCGGAATCTTGGGCTTGAGAGTCTCGAGGAGATGCCAGGCGATTGCCTCGCCCTCACGGTCGGGGTCAGTTGCGAGGAAGAGCTCGTCGGCGTCCTTCAACAGAGACTTGAGTTCGGCGACCTTGCCCTTCTTTTCCGGGCTCACGACATAGAGCGGCTCGAAGTCGTGATCGACGTTGACGCCGAGACGGGCCCATGACTCGCCCTTGTACTTGGCCGGAACGTCTGCTGCGCCTCGCGGCAGGTCGCGAATGTGACCGACCGATGCCTCTACGACGTAGTCCTTACCGAGGTAGGGAGCGATTTTGCGCGCCTTGGTCGGTGACTCGACGATCACGAGGCGACGAGGGTTACCGGACGCTCCCTGACCGCTGCCGTTGTCCGCTTTAGCCACCTGCTGCCCGAGCCTTCCTTTGGACGTTCACTGCCGTCGGCAGATCTTCAGAACTAGACGTGTGGAGCAAGTTATACCCCGTGTCTCTCTTTACAGAGTGACATACCCGCAAGACATTCGTGCAGATCAGTACAGTATGGGCTCCGTCGGACACGCGGCATGAGCACCGTCGGACACGAGGCAAGAGCACTGTCAGACGTGCGGCCAGGCGACCGAAGTGTCGACGTGTTTCGGCGCCTCACCGAGGTATTCGACGAGCTTTGTCAGTCTCTTCTTTCCCGACACACGGAGCCCCGGGCCCGGTGTCCGGTTACCCAGTTGAGTCGGCGCGATACCAACCCGCATCAAGGCCTGAGCCAGCGGTGCGTGCGTCTCCTTGGCATGGGGGTCGAGGCCGAACACGAATCGCTCGCCGCCTTCTTCGAGCCTGCCGGCCGCGACGGCCCACACCCGGAGTTGGCGGGAGTTCGGTACCCAACCGACCGGCACCGCCTTCACAGCTCCCTTGGTCCACTGCACGGACAGCGGAAGGAGTGCGGGCGTCGACTGAGTGCGGACCAATGGGCTGCCTTCTTCACTACGCGTCACCTCGGCCCCGAGTCCGCACTGCGCGATCAACTCGGCAACGGCCTGCGCTCTCCAGTCCCGATCCACGACGATCGAGATCCGGGCCCGGTCCTCCGAGGTCACGACCTGACCCGGTCCGGCCAGCATTCCGGCGAGGTCCGTCACGGCAGGTGGAATCGACTCGGCAGAGAAAAAGGACAGTTGGCTCACAGAGTGAAACGTAAGCCACGAAGGTACTGACGGCATAGACGACCGGCCGTGGTCGAACAGCTGCGTGCATTACCTCGGACAGAGAAAGACTGGCTCAGCCCGAAAAGATTTGTCCCCCACCGCACGGATGCGATGGGGGACAAATACTGTCCGAACTAATCGCTCAGCGAGTGAGCGGAAAAATCAGACCGCGCGAACGCCGGTAGCCTGGGGACCCTTGGTGCCCTGGCCGACCTCGAACTCCACACGCTGGTTCTCCTCGAGGGTACGGAAGCCGTTGCCCTGAATTTCGGAGTAGTGAACGAAGACGTCTGCGGAACCGTCTTCGGGAGCGATGAAGCCGAAGCCCTTTTCAGCGTTGAACCACTTCACAGTGCCCTGTGCCATGCTTTTCCTTCTCTTTCTAACACCGGATTCGGTGAACAGCCCTTACAGTCCACCGGGCCGGTTCCGACCGCTGTACGTCTTTATTTCCCCCTCAGGAAAGGCAGAGCACCGCGCCCGCAACAACGATCCTGCGAGCGTGCACTTTCTCAAGCCTACGAACACAGAAGCTGCGACCGATTGTCAGTCAACCATGTTCTCCGCGTGCACAACAGTCGAAAAGGGAACTAAAAACGTTAAAAGTTCGCTACGAGAAAAACGGCCCACGATCGTGGCTTCCCGCTTGCGCGCCGACCACCCGGTTCCACCAAGACCGCCGGCCGTTGCGTATCATCAAAACTGCAGGTAGCGACAGTTTCCGATTGCCGCCACACCCCAACGCCGAGCCCGGAGAGTCACGTGAACGCACCTTCCCCGATCCCCGCCCCGGGAGGGAAGCCTGGCGACACCTACGGGCAGATGCTGCTCGATCGCGTCGTCGCCGGGGTCAGTGGAAGCGAAAAACCACTGATGTTCACCGCGCAGTTGCCTGCTCGCGTAGCCGAGTTCACCGAATGGCCGGAGTGGGTGCACCCCAGCGTCGTACGCGCGCTCGCCGAGCACAGCGTGCGGTCCCCGTGGATCCACCAGAGTGAGGCCGCCGACCTTGCTCACGAGGGAAAACACGTGGTCGTGGCCACCGGTACGGCGTCGGGTAAGTCACTGGCATACCAACTCCCGGTGCTGACGGCCATGGCGACCGATCCGCTCGCAACTGCCCTGTACCTCTCCCCCACCAAAGCGCTGGGCTCGGATCAACTGCGAGCAGTGCTGTCCCTCACCGACTTCGACGTCGAACTTCGCAGCACGAACGCCAGTGCGTACGACGGCGACACCTCGCAGGAACTCCGCACCTGGGCACGCGAGAACTCACGCTGGCTCTTCACCAACCCCGACATGATCCACATTTCGCTGCTCCGCACCCATCAGCGATGGGCGCACTTCTTCCGCAACCTGAAATACGTGATCATCGACGAATGCCACTCCTACAGGGGAGTCTTCGGATCCAACGTCGCGCTCGTGATCCGGCGACTTCGCAGGATTGCAGCGCGCTACGGCGCCGAACCTACCTTCATCCTGGCCAGCGCGACCACGGCAGATCCCGGCGCAGCGGCCTCGCGGCTCATCGGCGCACACTGCACCGAGGTCACGGAAGACGGATCGCCGCACGGCCCACGCACCGTCGCACTGTGGGAGCCGCCGCTACTCGAGGCATTGACCGGCGAAAACGGTAGCCCGGTACGACGTCCCGCGGGCGCGGAAGCAGCGCGGATCATGGCTGACCTCATGATCGAGGGCGCCCGTACTCTCACCTTCGTCCGCTCCCGCCGCGGTGCCGAACTGACCGCGATGGCCACCAAACGTCTACTCGCCGAGGTGGACCCGGACCTCGCCGAGCGAGTCGCGTCGTATCGCGCCGGATATCTGGCCGAGGACCGTCGCGAACTGGAAGCTGCGCTCGCCGACGGCACGCTGCTGGGCGCAGCCACCACCAACGCGCTGGAGCTCGGCGTCGACATCGCAGGCCTCGACGCCGTTGTCGTGGCAGGCTTCCCGGGGACCGTTGCCTCGTTCTGGCAGCAGGCCGGTCGCTCCGGGCGACGCGGCGAGGGTTCACTCGTCGTGTTGATCGCCCGCGACGATCCACTCGACACCTACCTCGTTCACCATCCGTCGGCGGTACTCGACAAACCCGTCGAGGCGACGGTGACAGATCCCGGAAATCCGTACGTCCTGGGACCACAACTTCTCTGCGCTGCAATGGAACTCCCACTTTCCGATGTCGAGGTGGACGCTTTCGGGGCTCTCGAGGTTCTGACCAGGCTGTCGGAGGAAGGCAAGATCCGGCGCCGAAAGCACGGATGGTTCGTCACCGCCGATTCGAACCCCCACGGCTCTTTGGACATTCGCGGCGGTATCGGAACTCAGGTGGCCATTGTCGACGGTGAATCCGGCCGGATGCTGGGTACTGTCGATGCGGGCCGCGCTCCGGCCACAGTTCATCCCGGTGCCGTGCACATTCATCAAGGCGAGACCTATGTCGTCGATGAACTGGACCTCGACGTCGGACTCGCATTGGTACACACCGAGAATCCGGACTGGACCACCTCGGCCCGCGAGACCACCGAAATCACGATCACCGAACAACTCGAGCACAAGAACTACGGCGACATCGCCGTCGCTCTCGTCCAGGTCGAGGTGACACATCAAGTCGTCGGGTACCTACGACGGTTGACTTCGGGTGAAGTCCTCGACTCGATCGAACTCGACATGCCCGCACACACTTTGCCCACCAGGGCAGTGATGTACACGGTCACGCCGGAACTACTCGAATCCATCGGGGTGCCGCCCGAACGGTTCCCCGGATCACTGCATGCCGCCGAACATGCCGCGATCGGCCTGCTGCCACTGGTGGCGATCTGCGACCGCGGAGACATCGGCGGCGTATCGACGGCGATGCACGCGGACACCGGACTCCCGACCGTCTTCGTCTACGACGGTCACGCCGGCGGCGCCGGGTTCGCCGACCGGGGGCACAGCGAACTGTCACGGTGGCTCACCGCGACGCGCGACGCCATACTCTCCTGCGAGTGCGCTCACGGATGCCCGTCCTGCGTCTATTCACCCAAGTGCGGCAACGGAAACGACCCACTCGACAAAGACGGCGCGGTCAAGGTTCTGACCGCCGTCATCGATACGATCAGCTGAGACACGATCAGCCGATCGGACCCGCACGAGCGTAGGCCTGCGCATCGCCGATCCCGAAGCCCGACAACAACACCGGTGCACGTATCTCGACAACTACATCCCACCCCTGCACCTCACATTCCGCGAGCACCGTACGCATACGCTCCGCGATCGCCGCGGACTTCGCACACGCAGACGCCTCACCTCCGTCCAAGGCGCCCGCACCGCCGAGAGCCGAAAGATCAGCGGCCGACTGAGCAGTGTGCCGGGCCACCACCGCGGACCCGACATGCAGCGTCCCACCAGTCACCATCACGATCGCTGCCAGAACGCAGCACGCCAGAACCGTCGCAACACCTTCGTCGTCACGTAGGTTCACCCCTCTTCCACCCCTGACTCCACAGCTGCCACAGCCTCGGAAGAAATGTCGACCAACGGCAGCAACGTACTCTCGGCGCTGACAACGGCAACGGCAAAGCCGTCAACGATCTCCACCGAGATCGACGCATCTTGGGGTGCGATCCGGCGGGCCGTGGCGACCGCAGACTCACGATCACCACGTGCCACCAACCGCGCGGCCTCACGAGCGGCGTCGACACACCGAACCTGCATCGACACCGCGAGGACACCACCGATACACAGCACGACCACCGTGACGATCGAAGCCAGAGCAATCGCGGCCTCGACCGTCACGGCGCCGTCGTCGGCTTGCCGAATACCTCTCGTGGACAACATCACACAGCTGTCTTGAGCGCCTTGTCGATGATGCCCGTCAGCGCCGAGACAATGGAGTCGCCGGTGACAACCGTGTACAGGACGGCACCGAATGCGGCAGCCGCAATCGTGCCGATCGCATACTCCGCGGTAGACATACCGTCGTCCTCCGTTACCAACAGCGCAAATCTGGCCGACATCGTCCTGAACGTCTTCGAAATCATTTTTCCCCCTTCAATCAAAACCTGTGGCAGCAGTTCTGCCGCAGGAGCTTTCACACGGATCCGGCTCACAACAGGCCGTTACCGAGCACAGTCGTGGCAAGCCCGATCACCACCGGGACGATGCCCAAGGCGATGAACGCCGGCAGGAAACACAGTCCGAGTGGACCGCTGATCAGCACTCCCGCACGTTCGGCCGCGGCAGCAGCCAGATCCTCGGCGTCACCTCGACTGCGCTCGGCGAGTTCGGCCATGGACGAGGACAGCGACGAACCCGAACGGGCGGAACGCCGAGCCATTCTGGCGAGCGCCTCGGTATCGGGATCGAGAGCGGCTTCGCTCCACGCGGCGTCGGGGTCGGCACCGAGCGCGAGAAGGTCGGCCACGCGACTGAGCGTGTCGGCCATCGGTTTCGGCGCGGTCGACGCCATCGCTGTGATCGCGGCGGAGACGGGAAGCCCCGCTCGCAGGCAGGCCCCGAGAAGGTCGAGACTTGCGGCAACTGCGAGTGGATCCGGCTTGTCCGGGGCTGAAACCGAATTTTCTGTTGTTGTGTCCGCGAACAGAATTTCTGCCGCCCTGGCCGAAGCGCCGCGGCGAGCGGGAATGATCGCGAGCGCCAACGCGATCATCGCCACGGATGCCCAACTCACGACGTGACCTTCGCAGTTATCCGGTCGGTCCAGAGCAAACCAGCTGAGACACAGGCAGTTCCGATCACGAGCAGCACGCCGCCGAGCCCACCGCCGAACAGCACGCGCAGAGGCGACGCCCCCATCAACTGGCCGAGGCCGATCCCCAGCAGCGGTAGAAAAGCCAGCACCGCAGCCGTCGCCCGAGCGCCCGCCAACCCGGCCTCGGTGCGCTGACGAAAGCGTCTACGCCCCAACATGTCCGTCCGGACCGCGCCGAGTAGTTCAGCCAGAGCCAGACCGTGTTGGTCTGCGACCCGCCAGACGGATCCGATGCGGGAGAACTCACGCTCGATGCACGAATCCGGTACCGCGAAGGCCGCCGCGGCAGAACCACCGAGACGCGCCCTGGCCCCAGCGGACCGGAACACCGCACTTACTTCGCCGCTACATTCCTCGCCTGCAACAGAACTGGCAACTGCGGGATGCGCGCCGACGCTCAGCTCGGCGATCAGCACCTCCAGACCGGAGAGCAGCATCTTCTGTGAGAGGTCCCGGTTTTCGGCCGCCTTCGCGCGGCGCCCACGAAAGATCAAGGTTCCGGCGAGGACGACCGCCGCGCATCCTGCCGACAAGCCTCCGATTACCCATGCGGCCGACACCGCGAAAAATGCGGCGACGAACTCCCACGGAGTGCGCCGGGCGGGCCTGTGGATAGTCGGCCTGTACGTAGCGAGCCGCGCACGTGAATCCCGCACGGGTGCAAGCACGACCGCCAACGCGAGGACCAGGAAGGAAACTGTCACCTCCCGACCTCCCAGTTGCGAAGCCGGAACATCCGCTCGAGCCGCTCACGACCCGAATCGCCGTCCGGCCATGCCTGCATGATTTGTACGTATCCGTCCGCACCGCGGTCGATGACGCCGATCTGTTCGAGACGCCTCGATCCGTCGGCCGATCTGTGTACGTGCAGGATCACTTGAACTGCCGCGGCAAGTTGACTGTGCAACGCGTGGCGATCCATACCGCCGAGCGCAGCCAACGCCTCGAGTCTGGCCGGCACCTCTTCGGGCGAATTGGCGTGAACTGTGCCGGCGCCGCCGTCGTGGCCGGTGTTCATCGCCGTAAGCAGATCCGTCACCTCTGCACCGCGGACCTCACCGACGACGATGCGATCGGGACGCATCCGCAGTGCCTGCCGAACCAGATCGCGCACCGTCACCTCTCCGACGCCCTCGACGTTGGGAGCCCTGGCGACGAGGCGGACGACGTGCGGATGCGGCGGCGCTAGTTCGGCCGCGTCCTCGACGCAGACGATTCGCTCGCGCGGGTCGACCGCGCCGAGCATGGCGGACAACAACGTGGTCTTTCCCGCGCCGGTCCCGCCGATCACCAGGAAGGCCAAGCGAGAAGAGATGATGCGATCGAGGAGTTCGCGCGCGTCCGGTTCCACGGCGCCGTGAGCACACAGCGCGTCGAGACCCTGTGTTGCGGGCCGCAGCACTCGCAGTGACACGCAGGTTCCGCCCTGGGCCACCGGTGCGAGTACGGCATGAAGTCGCACCCCGAAGTGCCCGTCGCCGACGCCCCGCAGACGGCCGTCGACCCACGGTTGGGCGTCGTCGAGGCGTCGACCTGCCGACAGTGCCAACCGCTGCGCCAGTCGACGCACGGCTGCCTCGTCGGTGAACCGGACCCCGGACCTTTCGAGGCCGACCCCGCGGTCCACCCAGACCTGATCCGGCGCGGTCACCAGTACGTCGGCGACACCGGGTTCGTGCAGCAGTGGTTCGAGCGGCCCTGCGCCTGTCAGTTCCGTCTGGAGCACCCTGACGACCTCCAACAGATCCGTGTCCGCCAGAACGCCGGAGGACTCGGCTCGCACGGCGTCGGCAACGGTGGCCGCCGTCGGCTCGGCGACCGACGACGCCGTCAGCCGCTCGCGAACTCGGTCGAGCAGTTCTGTCGTGACCAACGCGCTCATGCCGCAGCCCTGCGCGGGCGTGCGCCGGATTCGACGGCGTCGAGTACCGCCGTTGCCACCACACTCAGCGGACAACCTCGGGTCAATTCGAGGCCACCGCGCTCGAGCATCGGCGCCAGCGAGCGGTGGCCGCGCATCACGGCCGTCAGCGGCAGGCCGAGCATGTCTGCCACATCGGCGCCGCGTAGGCCTCCCGGCGCCGGCCCACGCACGACGAGCCCGACATTGGAGTTGTGTCGCACCACCCAGGCTCCGACTTTCTCGGCAGCGACGCACGCAGCCACGGTGGCCGGAACCACCACGAGAACCAAATCCGACATCTCCAACGCGGCCTGACCTACCTCGCTGGGATGACGTGGCACGTCGCAGACCACGAGTCCGCCGGAACTGCGACCTGCGTCCAGCACGGCGCGAACGGCGGTCACTGTCGGACCGTCGATCTCGCGGCGACTGCTCGCCAGAACCCTCAAGAACTTTCCCTTTGCCGGCAGGGCATCGCGCAGCGCATCCGGGGCCAACCGCCCGCCCTCGACGGTCAGTGCACCCCAACGCAATCCGGGGGTCGTCTCGATGCCCAACAGCACATCAGCGCCGGAGCCGAGGGCGTCGACGTCCACCAGTAACGTCGGGACGTGACGTGCCGCCGACGTCAACGCGACAGCCGCAGCTGTTGCCGAGGCTCCGCCGCCGCCACAACCACCCACCACGCTCACGACGGTGCCGTCACCACTCACGTCTACGTGGCCGGCCAGAACTGCGACCAACGCGTTCTCCTCTTCCGGCAGGGACAGAACGCTGTCGGCTCCGATCGCGGTGGCGCTCTTCCAGTCGTCGACGGTCGGTGTGCCGTCGCACACGAGGAACACTCGCGTTCGTTTAGGGGAACGAGCCAGAGCATCCCGCGCAGCCGACGCGTCCAATACGACCGCCGAGGCCCGGTTCCACTGTTGCCGGGAAACGGGATGCTCGGCCTCGTCCAGACGGCGGTCCACCGCGGCAGCGACGCGTCGCACGCTCGCGAGGACCTTCGCGTCGTCGACGAGAACCAGAATGGGAGCCCCGGTTTCCCGAGAGTTGATCGTCGTGTTCATGACTGCAGAGCCTGAACGAGCACCGGCACCGAAAACAGTGGGTCGAGAGAGCCTGTGGACAACTGGGAAGTTGTGGAGAAACAGGCCTGAGACAGAGGACGACCCCCGCCAATGGGGGGAGGAGGCGGGGGCCGTCTGAGTTCAGCCCCGGGGGGTCGGGCTGAACTAGTTCGAACGAATCGAACAGCAACGATCTTACACCCGCCATTGGCGAGAAATGCAAGCCTGAGCTGCACTGAACTGCTGTTTTTCGCCGAAAGAGGACGCTTGCCGAGGAGCACACGAACCGCCTGTCGGACTATCCTCATTCCTGTGACCGACAAGCCTGCGAACGGACTGAATACCGGGCGGACAGCCGCTTTCTTCGATTTGGACAAAACGATCATCGCGAAGTCGAGCACCCTGGCGTTCAGCAAGCCATTCTTCGCCCAGGGTCTGATCAATCGGCGCTCGGTTCTCAAGAGCAGCTATGCGCAATTCCTGTTTCTTCTGTCCGGCGCCGATCACGATCAGATGGAGCGCATGCGCGAGCACCTGACTGCGATGTGCGCGGGCTGGGACGTGGAACAGGTGAAGGCCATCGTCGCGGAGACTCTGCACGACATCGTCGACCCACTCGTCTTTGCCGAGGCGGCCGATCTGATCGCAGATCACAAGCTGCGTGGACACGACGTCATCGTGGTGTCGGCGTCGGGCGAGGAAATCGTCGCGCCGATCGCCCGCGCCCTCGGCGCCACCCATTCCGTGGCGACGTCGATGAGGGAAGAAGACGGCCACTACACCGGCGAGGTCGACTTCTACTGCTACGGTCCGGGCAAGGTCGAGGCGATGGAAAAACTCGCCGCGGAATACGGCTACGACCTCGCCGCCAGTTACGCCTACTCCGACTCGGTGACCGATTTGCCCATGCTCGAGGCGGTCGGACATCCCACCGCAGTCAACCCCGATCGTGCATTACGCAAGGAAGCGGCCGTAAACGGTTGGCCCATACTGACTTTCTCGAACCCGGTCTCGCTTCGCGCGCGATTGTCAGCCCAGTCCACGACGACGGTCGCCACAACTGCCGCGGTGGGAATCGCAGCTCTGGTGGCCGGCGCCATGACCTTCGGGCTACTGCGTCGGAAACGCTGAAATCCAATGCCCACAAACAAAAATTGGTACTTGCTGTGAGCCCGGACACAGGGTACAAAGGAGTTACGGAAGAACGGAAGGCCAGGAACGGCTCGGAAGAGAAGGACCGTTTCCCCAACCGAAATTCCTAGCACGGGCACTAGGGCACCCACGCGGAGCACAAGCCACTATAAGGGCAGAAGCGTTGTGGGCCTGCGAGATTCGTTCAATTTGAGCGAGGACCCCGCACCGGTTGCGGGGACGACCTCAGAAAGTGCGATCCCTCGCCGAGGCCACCCACACAACCCACCGAGCACGCTTGGTAACGAGTAGTCCGTGCTGACGGGCGGCGAAGTCGATTTATCGGCAGCGCCGCCCGTTCGTTATGTGCCGGCCCCGCCCTGTTGCAGACTATCCAGTCGCCGCGTCGGCGATCGAAGTCGCTTCTCGCGCACCGGCTTCGAGAGCTCCGCAGCACAAGATCACCCAACTGCCGACACCCGCTGGATTTCCCGAAGCGAATCCAGCCGCGCCGTCCGTGTACGCCTGCGGCCGCCGAAGCCAACTGACCTCGGGGACTCCCAGATTGTGCGGATCCAACCCGGACGAGACCGCAACCAGACGCGAAGCCGCACGTGCAACGATGCCGTCAGCGGTGCCGAACGGGCTCAGCGCCAAGAGTTCTCCGTGTACGACGGCCGCCAGAACCGGCGCCGGCGCACTGGTTCCGCCGGTAACGAGTTGTGCGAGAGCGTCCAACCGCTCCCCCACTCCGCGATCCGACCGTGGCCGTCCCAGTTGATCCGCGTCCTCGACGAGGTCTGCCGCGGCCAGCAGGTGCAGCCGGGCCAAAGCCTGCAGCGGGGCGCGCTTCCACGTCGACTCCATGAGCGGAAGACTGTCGCCGTCCAGAGCCTGAGCCACGCGCAGAGCACCCGCGAGAATCGGATCACCGGCCATGCCCTCGGCCGGCAATTCGGTGGTGCCACCGGCGAGCGATGCGGAAGCTCGCGCAGCGCGAACCGCGGCTTCGGCGGCAGTGGTGGGCCAACCGCGACGGTTGGTCTTGTGCCGATGAACCTCACCCAGAGCGTCGCGCGCATGATCGGCGGCGGCGCGTACGCCTGGAAGATCGACGAGGGGCTGCAAGGGGTCCGTCACGATCAACGACGGTACCCTTGCAGCCCCTCTGCGGACTTGCCTACCTACCTGTTGCGTCAGCTTCCCAGCGTGATGGACCCGCCGGGAATCGCGTCGAGCAACTTGCGGGTGTAGTCCTGTTGCGGATTGCCGAACACATCGTCGATCGGTGCCGATTCGACGATCGAGCCACGCGACATCACCAACACGTTGTCCGCGATCTGACGAACCACGGCCAGGTCGTGCGTGATGAAGAGGTACGTCAACCCGAACTCTGCCTGCAGGTCGTTGAGCAGGGTCAAGATCTGATCCTGCACGAGTACGTCGAGAGCGGAGACCGCCTCGTCGCAGATCACGACCTCCGGCTGAAGTGCCAACGCTCGCGCAATTGCGACGCGCTGACGCTGTCCGCCGGAGAGCTCGTTCGGGAACCGTCGCATGACCGACTGGGGCAGACCGACCTTGTCGAGAAGTTCGCGGACGCGAGCCTCCCGTTCGGCTTTGGTCCCGACCTTGTGGGTACGCAGCGGCTCTTCGATCGTGCGGTAGATCGAGTACATCGGGTCGAGCGTGCCGTAAGGGTTCTGGAAGATCGGCTGCACTCGACGACGGAACGCAAAGGTTTCCTTCGCACCGAGTTTGGACACGTCCTGACCGTCGAAGACCACGTTGCCTGCAGTGGGCTCGAGCAAACCGAGAACCATCTGCGCGACCGTCGACTTACCGGAACCCGATTCGCCGACGATTGCAGTCGTGGTTCCGCGGCGGACCTTGAAGGACACGTCGTTCACGGCTGTGAAGTCGGTGGTCTTGCGGAAACCCTTGCGCAGCTTGAACACCTTGGTCAGATGATCGACGACAAGAACGTCGTCGGTCGCCTTGCCGAAGGACTCTGCCGCACTTTCCTCGGCCTTGACCGCTTCGGCGACCTCTTCCGCCTGTTCGCGAATCTCGGCGCGCGCCACCGACGAGCTGAGCCGCTTCGACGCCAACGACGGCGCAGCAGCGACCAGCTTCTGCGTGTACGGATGCTGCGGGCGCTTCAGAATCTCCAGTGCCGGACCGGATTCGACGATACGACCCTTGCTCATCACGATCAGATGCTCGGCGCGCTCGGCGGCCAAGCCCAGATCGTGAGTGATGAGCAGAACGGCGGTGCCGAGTTCCGTTGTCAGACCGTCGAGGTGGTCGAGGATCTGACGCTGGACGGTGACGTCGAGCGCCGACGTCGGCTCGTCCGCGATCAGGAGCTTCGGACGAGCGGACAACCCGATCGCGATGAGTGCGCGCTGACGCATACCGCCCGAGAACTCGTGCGGGTACTGCCCCAACCGGCTCTCGGCTTCGGCGAGTCCTGCCTCTTCGAGCAGTTCGGCGGCCCGAACCTTGGCTGCCTTGCCCTTGGCGATCCCGTTGGCGGCCAGTGCTTCCTCGATCTGGAAGCCCACTTTCCACACGGGATTCAGATTCGACATCGGGTCCTGCGGAACCAAACCGATCTGGCTTCCCCGGATGTGGACGAAGTCCTTCTCCGAGACCTTCGAGATGTCCTTGCCGTCGAAGATGATCTCGCCTGCCGTCACCTTGCCGGTGCCGGGAAGCAGATTGATGATCGAGTGGGCGGTGGTGGACTTACCCGAACCCGATTCGCCGACGATCGCGACCGTTTGACCCGGGTAGACGGTCAGGCTGACGCCTCGAACTGCCGGAACCGGACCGGAATTGGACTGGAAAGACACCTCGAGATCACGAATCTCGAGCAACGGAGTTTCCTCCGAGGTGAGAGTTTCCTTGGTGGTCATCGTGCTCACCGCTTCCGCGACTTGGGATCGAGGGCGTCGCGCAGAGCGTCACCCATCATGATGAATCCGAGAACGGTGATCGCCAAAGCCGTTGCCGGGTAGAACAGAATGGTCGAACCCTGACGCAGCGTCACCTGAGCGTTGCTGATGTCGCCGCCCCACGAAACCTCGGTGGACGGAAGACCGATACCGAGGAAGGACAGCGTCGCCTCGGCAACGATGTACGTACCGAGCGAGATGGTGGCGACCACGATGATGGGCGCCAACGAGTTCGGGATGACGTGGCGGATCAGTGTCTTGAGCTTCGAGACACCCAACGCTTCCGAAGCCATGACGTAATCGTTGTTCTTCGCCGAGATCACCGCGCCTCGAGCAATTCTTGCCATCTGCGGCCAGCCGAAGAGCGCCAGCACGCCGACGACGGTCCAGATGGTGCGATCGGTGAACAGCTGCATCAGGACGATGGCAGCCAGGATCAGCGGGATGCCGAAGAAGATGTCGGCGACACGGGAGAGGATCGAATCGGTCCATCCGCCGTAGAAACCGGACAGCGCACCGAAGATCACGCCGATCACCAGCACCGACGCAGTGACACCGACGCCCACGAGTACGGATGCGCGAGCACCGTAGATGGTGCGCGAGTACACGTCACAGCCCTGGCGGTCGAAACCGAACCAGTGCCCTGAGGTCGGCCCCTGCATGCTGTAGGTCAGGTCGCAGAACCGCGGATCGGTGCTCGTGAACAAGCTCGGAAACGCTGCGATGACGATGACCGCGAGGATGATGATCGTCGAGATGATGAACAGGGGGCGCTTGCGTAGGTCGCGCCACGCATCGGTCCACATGCTGGTCGGCGCCTGATCGAGTTTGACGGCGTCCGTCTCCCCCGGTGCCGCAACTTCGGGCGGTGCCACGAAATGACTTTGCCGGACTGCGCGTCCGGTCTTCACGGTCTCAGACATAGCGGATCCTCGGATCGAGCGCGGCGTACAAGAGGTCGACGAGCAGATTCGCGATCAGGTAGATCACGATCAGGATGGTGACGAACGAAACCACCGTCGGCGCTTCACCTCTGGTCACGGCCTGGTAGATCGTGCCACCGACGCCGTTGATGTTGAAGATGCCCTCGGTGACGATGGCGCCGCCCATCAACGTCGCGAGGTCGGCACCCAGGAACGTGACCACGGGGATCAGCGAGTTGCGCAACACGTGCACGCGAACCACTCGTCCACGGGAAAGTCCCTTGGCGGTAGCGGTGCGGACGTAATCGGCAGTCAGATTCTCCGCCACGGACGTTCGGGTCAGTCGCAGTACGTACGCAAACGAGACCGAACCAAGAACCAGGGCAGGGAGCAGGAGATTGGTGAAGCTGGTGTTGCCACCGACCGTCGGCGGGACGATGCCCCATTTGACGCCGATGAAGAACTGAGCCAGGAAACCGATCACGAAGATCGGGATGGCGATGAGAACGAGGCTGAACAGCAGGACGGTGCTGTCGAAGAATCCGCCCTTACGCAGGCCCGCGATGAGGCCGAAGCCGACACCGAAGACCGTCTCGACGATCAGTGCCATGAAGGCAAGTTTCATCGTGATCGGAAATGCCTGTGCCAGAACTTCACTGACAGGTCGTCCGGAGAACGACGTGCCGAAGTCCAGCGTGAAGATGCCCTTCAGGTACAGCAGGTACTGCTGATAGAAGGGGAGATCGAGGTGGTAGCGCTCCCGAAGCTGTGCTGCCACAGCCGGACTGAGCGCCTTGTCGCCCGCCAACGCGGCAATCGGATCACCGGGAAGCAGGAAGACCATGGCGTAGATCAGAAGAGTGGCCCCGAGAAAAACCGGGATCATTTGAAGCACTCGGCGACCGATGTACCAGAGCATCGGATCACCTCCTTGTCGATGATCGTGTACGTCAGCGGACAGTCCGGTGTGAACACGAGTTCGGGACGGCAGGCAGGGCGCCTGCCGCCCCGAACTCACGTTTCAGATGCGGATCGTTCTACGCGTCAGTTCTTTTCGATGTCTTCGTAGACCGGAACACCGTTCCAGCTGATGGTCACGTTGGAAACGTTCTCCGACCATCCACTGGCAGCGTTGCGGTACCACGTCGGAACTGCGGGCAGGTCCTTGAGCAGGACTTCCTGGGCCTGATCGAGCAGTTCCTGAGCCTTCGCCTGATCGGTCTGGCCGGCCGATTCGCGCAGGAGGCGGTCGAACTCGGGGTTGGAGTAGTCACCGTCGTTGGAGCTGCCGCCGGTCTGGTAGTTCTGCGCCAGGAAGCCGTACTGCTGCGGGTAGTCGCCCTGCCAACCGGAGCGGAAAGAGCTCTGGATGGTGCGGTCGGTGGCTTCGGTGCGGATCTGAGCGAAGGTGGCGTACTGCTTGCCCTTCGCGTCGATACCGAGGGTGTTGCGGATGCTGTTCGCCGTGGCATCGACCCATTCCTGGTGTCCGCCGTCGGAGTTGTAGGCGATCTCGAAGCTGCCGGACCACGGTGCGATGGCGTCGGCCTTGGCCCAAGCAGCCTTGGCCGCCTCGGGATCGAACTTCACGTTGCTGTTACCGGTCAGCGAGTCGTTCCAGCCCTTGATTGCGGGGCTGGTGAAGTCGAGTGCAGGCGTCCTGGTCTTGTTGAAGATCTGCTGGGTGATCTGATCGCGGTTGATCGCCATCGAGATCGCCTGACGGCGGAGCATGCCCTCTTCGCCGCTGAAGTGCGGCAGGCGACCCGGGATCGTGAACGTCTCGATGGTTGCCGACGGCTGGTTGACGGTGCGTCCGGGCAGGTCCGACTCGAAGGTCGTGACGGCGCTCGGCGGAACCTGGTCGAGAACGTCGACGTTGTTGGCCAGGAGATCGGTGTACGCCGTGTCGAGGCTGTTGTACATGATGAAGTCGACGCCGGCGTTCTTCGGCTTACGGTTGCCGTTGTAGTCCGGGTTCACGACGGTGTCGATGCGGACGTTGTGCTGCCACGCGCCGGTTCCGTCGAGCTTGTACGGGCCGTTGCCGATCGGGTTCTCACCGAAGGCGGTCATGTCCTTGAACGCGACCTCGGGCAGCGGGTAGTACGCCGTGAAGCCGAGGCGATCGGGGAACGCCGACTCGGGCTGCTTGAGTTCGATGGTGAAGGTGGAGTCGTCCACAACCTTCAGACCCGACATGGTCTGTGCCGTCGGAACCTCGGCGGCAACTTCGTCGTAGCCCTTGATCGGATCGAAGAACGATGCCTGAAGCTGAGCGTTGGTGGAGAGGGCTCCGTAGTTCCACGCGTCGACGAACGACTTCGCGGTGACGGGGGTGCCGTCCGTGAAGGTCCAGCCGTCCTTGAGCTTGACGGTGAAGTTCTGACCGTCGGTGCTCTCGATGGACTCGGCAACCTCGTTCTCCGTACCGCCGTCTGCGGTGTACGAAACGAGACCGGAGAACAGTGAGTCGAGGACGCGGCCGCCCATGTTCTCACTCGTGTTCGTGGGGATCAACGGGTTCTGAGGCTCGCCCGCCCAGGCGTTGACGACGCCACTGGACGATCCGCCCGACGAATCGCCGGACGAACATGCCGTGATCAGCACTGCCGTCATTCCGAGCGCGACCGCGCCGGTCGCTATGCGTGAGATACGCAAAGGAATTCCTTCCACATCTAAGTGACCCCGAGCATGCTCGCGGCCTGCCGACAGCCGTAACTGCCGGCGTCGTGTCGCCTACAACTGAAAGTGAACGTGACTTCGAGTTGCGGTCGAATAATGGTTTGACAATAGACACATCGAACCCGAAGCGCGCACCGCACCCATTGTTGGAAAATTGGGGGTAATTGAATTCGGGCACATTCATTCGTCGGCGGAAGTGACCACCCGTCGCATCGATTCGACCGATCGTCGCAGGACAACGGGTTGCAACGTGATGCAACGGTGCGTTTGAGCGAGCTTGTGACTACCCTCACACGGAGTCAGAAAAGTGTCGATCAATGTGGAAAGAAGGCCGTCAGCCATGACAAGCGCAGCCGAAACAGACGTCCCCCAGGCATATCCGCCGAGCGCAGAGTTCGCTGCGGCCGCCAACGCGGGACCGGAGTTGCAGGCTGCCGCAGATACCGACCGCCTCGCTTTCTGGGCGAATCAGGCTGAGCGCCTTCACTGGCACGAGAAATGGACCGACGTCCTCGACTGGACCGACGCCCCCGTCGCCAAATGGTTCGTCGGCGGAAAACTCAACGTCGCCTACAACTGCGTCGACCGCCACGTCCTCGCAGGCAACGGCGACCGCGTCGCCATTGCATTCGAAGGCGAACCAGGCGATTCCCGGAATCTGACCTACAACGACCTCCTCGCCGAAGTCAGCCGCGCCGCAAACACTTTCACCGACCTCGGCCTCGTCGCCGGTGACCGCGTAGCGATCTACATGCCGATGATCCCCGAAGCGATCGTCACCATGCTCGCCTGCGCCCGCCTCGGCCTGACCCACTCGGTCGTCTTCGCCGGATTCTCCGCCACTGCCCTACGCTCGCGCATCGACGACGCCCAAGCCAAGCTCGTCGTCACCGTCGACGGCCAGTGGCGACGCGGCGCCGCAGCACCCATCAAAACAGCGGTCGACGAATCCGTCGCCGGCGCCGACTCCGTCCAGAACGTGTTGGTGGTCAACCGGACCGGCATCGACGTCGAGTGGACCGACGGCCGCGACCTGTGGTGGCACGAGACCGTCGCGCAGGCCTCACCTGAGCACGAAGCGCAGGCCTTCGACGCCGAACATCCCCTGTTCATCCTCTACACCTCCGGCACCACCGGTAAGCCCAAGGGCATCATCCACACCTCCGGCGGCTACCTCACCCAGGCGTCGTACACCCACCACAACGTCTTCGATCACAAAGCGGGACAAGACGTCTACTGGTGCACCGCCGACATCGGCTGGGTCACCGGACACTCTTACATCGTCTACGGCCCCCTCTCCAACGGTGTCACCCAGGTCGTCTACGAAGGCACCCCCAACTCCCCGAACGAGCACCGCCACTTCGACATCATCGAGAAGTACGGCGTCTCCATCTACTACACCGCACCCACCCTCGTGCGCACGTTCATGAAGTGGGGCCGGGAAATCCCCGACGCCCACGACCTGTCCTCGATCCGCTTGCTCGGATCTGTGGGCGAGCCCATCAACCCCGAAGCGTGGCGCTGGTTCCGCGACGTCATCGGCGGCAACAAGGCCCCCATCGTCGACACCTGGTGGCAGACCGAGACCGGCGCGATCATGATCTCCCCGCTGCCCGGTATCACCGCCACCAAGCCCGGATCCGCGATGGCACCGCTGCCGGGCATTTCCGCGAAGATCGTCGACGACGACGCCAAGCCCCTCGGCCCCGGCGGCAACGGTTACCTCGTCCTCGACGAGCCGTGGCCGGCGATGCTCCGCGGCATCTGGGGCGACATGGACCGCTACCGCGACACCTACTGGTCCCGCTACGCCGAAGAAGGCTGGTACTTCGCCGGTGACGGCGCCAAGTACGACGACGACGGCGCCCTCTGGGTCCTCGGCCGCGTCGACGACGTCATGAACGTCTCCGGTCACCGCATCTCCACCTCCGAGGTGGAATCGGCACTGGTGAACCATCACGGAGTCGCCGAAGCCGCCGTCGTCGGTGCCGCGGACGAGACCACCGGACAGGGCATCGTCGCGTTCGTCATCCTGCGCGAAGGCGTCGAGAACACCGGTGAGGTTCTGATCGCCGAGCTCAAGGCGCAGGTCTCCACCGACATCAGCCCCATCGCCAAGCCGCGTCAGATCACGATCGTGCCGGAACTGCCAAAAACCCGATCAGGCAAGATCATGCGCCGCCTCCTGCGCGACGTCGCCGAAGGCCGCGACCTCGGAGACACCTCAACCCTGGTCGATCCCAAGGTATTCGACGCAATCCGCGGCAAGTAGGGCCTTCGGCCCCCGTGCGCCTTTCTGGTAGTCCCCACTACCGGAAAGGCGCACAGGGGCGGAGCCCCTCTCGCAACTTCACTTCCTCTTTCGACGTCAGCCAAGACTCCTCGGCCACGCGAATGTCTGCGGCAACCCGCTTGTGCAGAGACTTTCCACGCGAGGAGAGAAACACGCGCACCTTCCGGCGATCGTCCTCACCGACCTCCCGATAGATCAGCGCAAGCGAGACCAACTTGTCCGCAACTCGCGTCAGCGTCGGAGCCGGTGTTCCCGTTCGATCGCGCAGCTCAGCCATCGTCAGCCCCTCGGTCGACGCCAAGGCTTCGAGCGTCATCCAGTGATCGAGAGTGAGATTCTCAGCCGCCAGCGTCTTCTCCGCCGCTGCCGCGGCCATTCGAGCCGCTCGGACCAGCGCGGTCGTCAGCGAAGCATCAAGAATTCCGGAGTCACTTTTTCCCACTGATCGCTCCCCCGCTGTTGCGTACTTCACACTTCTCGGGCAATACTTTCAAATGAAATGATAGTAACCCAGGCCAGGCCGCTGACTTCCGATTCCGGCGGCGACGCATGAGCGCTACCGGCGCGCTCGAACGCGCGCGCAGCGCCGTATGGCGCCTGGGCATGGTGGTTCCCCTCCAAGGACCGGCCGGACTGTTCGGTCCGTCGTGTGAGGCGATCAGCGAATTGGCCGCCCGCGACCTCAACAACTCCGGCGGCGTACTGGGACGCGAAGTCCAGATCGAAGTGATCGACGGCGGCGCCTCGCCGGGCGTCGTCGCAGCCCGCGTGCAACAGCTACTCGACGCAGGTGACATCGACGCCGTCAGCGGTTGGCACATCTCCTCGGTCCGCCACGCACTCGCACCGGTGGTCGCAGGCCGTATTCCGTACTCGTACACCTCGCTCTACGAGGGCGGCGAGGTCAGACCAGGAATCTACTGTTCAGGCGAAACACCACGACAGCAGATCGCGCCGGCACTGAAGTGGCTGCGCGACAACGTCGGAGCGCGCAAGTGGTTCGTCGTCGGCGACGACTACATCTGGCCTCACAGCTCGCTCGGGGCCGTGAGGCAATTCGCCACCGAACTCGACCTCACCCTGGTCGGCGGTTCGTTTGTCGATCTGGGGCGCGGCAACATGAAGCAGTTGGTCGAGACCGTCTCGAACTCCGGTTGCGACGGCGTGATCATGCTCCTCGTCGGGCAGGACGCCGTCGACTTCAACCGAGCCTTCGCCCGCCGAGGCCTCGACGAGTCGATGATCCGGTTCAGCCCGTTGATGGAAGAAAACATGCTGCTCGCAAGCGGCCCCCGCGCAACCCGGAACCTGTTTGCCTCGGCAGCGTACTTCCGCTCGATGGTCGACGGTAACTCCATGGACCTGCTCGGGCGCTACATCGCACTGCACGGCGCGCACGCCCCGGCACTGAACAACGCTGCCGAGTCGTGTTACGAAGGGATACATACCCTTTCGGCCCTGGTTCGACGCGCCGACAGCACCCACCCGCACGCCCTGGACGCCGTCGTCGAAGGCGCCGCGTACGACGGCCCTCGCGGAACCGTCGAGTTTCGCGATCGCGTTGCACGACAGAAGATTCAGCTGGCCGTCGCCGACGGACTCGACTTCTCGATCATCGCCACCCTCTGAAACCTTCCCCTGAGATCCACCTCTTGACTTCTGTGGCGCGCATCACTTAGTTTCATTTGGAATCATTTCATTTGAAAGTAACCCGTCCCGAAAGTAACCGGAGGTGCCCGATGGGCAGTGTTGGTTTGCTTTACGTGGGAGCCGTCCTCTTCGTCAACGGACTGATGCTGCTCGGCACAGTTCCCGTTCGATCCGCCTCGGTCCTCAACCTCTTCGTCGGCGCACTTCAATGCGTCGTCCCCACCGTTTTGTTGATTCAGGCACAGGGAGATTCGAGCGCCGTCCTGGCGGCCTCAGGTCTCTACCTGTTCGGATTCACCTACCTCTACGTGGGAATCAGCAATCTCGCCGGCTTCGAACCGGAAGGAATCGGGTGGTTCTCACTGTTCGTCGCGTGCGCCGCGCTCGTGTACTCCTTCCTCTCGTTCACGGTGAGCAACGACCCCGTCTTCGGGGTCATCTGGCTCGCATGGGCAGCACTGTGGACGCTGTTCTTCCTGGTGCTCGGCCTCGGCCGCGAGAACCTCAGCCGCTTCACCGGCTGGGCAGCAGTCCTGCTGAGCCAGCCCACCTGCACTGTTCCTGCCTTTCTGATCCTGACCGACAACTTCCACACCACACCCGCGGTAGCCGCCGGTTGGGCCGGAGCGCTTCTGGTTCTCCTCGGCCTGGCCAAGATCCTCGCCGCACCCAAAGCCGCAGTACCCCAGACTCATCCAGTCTTCAACTGATCCACACAACCAAGGAGTGAAAGACAATGCGACACGGTGACATCTCCTCGAGCAACGACACGGTCGGCGTAGCAGTAGTCAACTACAAGATGCCCCGCCTGCACGATCGCGCCGGAGTTCTCGAGAACGCGCGCAAGATCGCCGACATGATGATCGGCATGAAGACCGGACTCCCCGGAATGGATCTGGTGGTATTCCCCGAATACTCCACGCAGGGAATCATGTACAACGAAGAGGAGATGTATGCGACAGCGGCAACCATCCCCGGTGACGAGACCGCAATCTTTTCCGCCGCTTGCCGCGAGGCCGATACCTGGGGAATCTTCTCCATCACCGGTGAACAGCACGAAGACCACCCGAACAAGCCGCCGTACAACACGTTGATTCTCATCGACAACAAGGGCGAAATCGTTCAGAAATACCGAAAGATCCTGCCCTGGTGCCCCATCGAAGGTTGGTACCCCGGCGACACCACGTACGTATCCGAGGGTCCCAAGGGCCTGAAGATCTCGCTCATCATCTGCGACGACGGCAACTACCCGGAGATCTGGCGTGACTGCGCGATGAAGGGTGCAGAACTCATCGTCCGCTGCCAGGGCTACATGTACCCCGCCAAGGACCAGCAGGTGATGATGTCCAAGGCAATGGCCTGGGCCAACAATTGTTATGTGGCAGTTGCCAATGCGGCCGGATTCGACGGCGTCTACTCCTACTTCGGACACTCCGCGATCATCGGATTCGACGGTCGGACGTTGGGTGAAACCGGTGAGGAGGAATACGGAATCCAGTACGCACAGCTGTCCGTTTCCGCCATTCGCGATGCACGCGAGAACGATCAGTCCCAGAACCACATCTTCAAGCTCCTTCACCGCGGATACTCCGGCGTGCACGCTGCAGGAGACGGAGACAAGGGCGTCGCGGACTGCCCGTTCGAGTTCTACAAGCTGTGGGTCACCGATGCCCAGAAGGCTCAGGAACGCGTCGAGGCCATCACCCGAGACACAGTGGGCGTAGCGGACTGCCGCGTCGGAAACCTGCCGGTCGAGAAGACAATCGAAGTTTAAGGATCTCGCTGTGCCGTATATCACCGACATGCTCCATGACCGGAACAGTGCAGCACCGCCACCAGCCGAGGAACGATCCGAACCCGTACCGGTCGGGGCCTTCGACGCTCGCAAGCTCTCGAAAGCCCTCAGTTCCAAGATCGTCGGACAACAGGCCGCCGTCGACGCAGTGGTTCGGGCGATTTCGATCGCGCATGTCGGTGCCACGGATCCGACGCGTCCGCTCGCCAACATCCTTCTGGTCGGCCCCACCGGCGTCGGCAAGACGGAGTTGGTGCGGCGCGTGGCCGCGGAACTACGGTCCGGGCCCGACGATCTGTGCCGCATCGACATGAATGCTCTTGCTCAAGAGCATTATGCGGCGTCGTTCTCCGGGGCACCGCCTGGGTACGCCGGCAGCAAGGAGTCCTTCACACTGTTCGACAAGAACACCGTCGAGGGCGATCCGTACACCCCCGGAATCGTCCTGTTCGACGAAGTGGAGAAGGCCGACCCCACCGTTCTACGTGCGCTCCTGCAGGTCCTCGACAACGGCGAACTCCGGTTGGCGAACGGTCAGCAGAAGATCTCGTTCCGCAACAGCTACGTGTTCCTGACCTCGAATCTCGGTTCTGCTGCGGTGGCGGAACGTCGACGGTCCCGGGTGCGGCAGCTCGCCGATCGCGTCCGGATCGATCGACCACACCATGGTCACCACTTGGTGCAGCGCGCTCTCGAGAAGTTCTTCGACCCCGAGTTCTTCAACCGCATCGACGAAACCGTGATCCTCGACGAGTTCGACGAACAGACCGCAGAACAAGTGACCCGGCTCGAGATCGAACTGATCACGACTCGGTTGGCCAGGAGAGGCGTCGACGTCGACGTGGACGACAGCGCCGTCGCACTGTTGCAACGGCGCGGATTCGATCCGGTGTACGGAGCACGTGGCCTGCGCCGAACCATCCGAAACGTCTTGGCCGACCCGGTGGCCGCCGCCGTTCTCGACCTACGACCAGTCGGGACGCAGCCACTCGCCTTGCAGGCGCGGGCAGTTGGTGATCAGATACAGGTAAAGAAAGTCCCATGAGTGCTCGCTCACGTTGCGGATCGAATCCGCAACGTGGGCGACACATTTCAAACATGTCCGCGTAACGCCACCTCCCTAGGTTGGGTGCCTGCACCACAAAGTGCACATGCACAGGCACCCAGGGGAAGTGACGTCATGACAGCAGTGAACGAGCAGGTGTCCGCCGGCGCACCGGACAGGGCAGATCTCGGTGAGAACGCCGCACTGAAGGAGACTCTGGAGGACTACACCCTCCGATTTGCGCCACGCAGCTACCGCAAATGGGGAACCGGCGTCGTCGCGACCTCCGCACTCGGCGGAATCGCGTATCTCGCAGACTTCTCGATCGGCGCCAACATCGGCATCTCGTACGGCACCGGTAACGCATTGCTGGGCATCGCCGTGTTTGCCGTCGTCATCATGGCCACCGGCTTCCCACTCGCCTACTACGCCGCGCGATACAACATCGACCTCGATTTGATCACGCGCGGAAGCGGTTTCGGCTACTACGGCTCCGTGGTCACCAACGTCATCTTCGCGACGTTCACCTTCATCTTCTTCGCGCTCGAAGGTTCCATCATGGCCCAGGGTTTGAAACTGGGGCTCGGGATCCCACTCTCGATCGGCTACGCGGTCTCGACCCTGATGGTCATTCCACTGGTCATCTACGGAATGAAGGCTCTGGCAAAGCTCCAAGTGTGGACGACGCCTCTGTGGCTCGTCATGATGGTGCTGCCGTTCCTGTATCTGCTGTTCAAGCACCCAGATTCGGTGAGCGCGTTCTTCGCCTTCGGCGGTGAGGACGGCGCAAACGGCAAGGGCGTCAACTTCGGATCGGTGATGCTGGCCGCGGGTGTCTGCCTGTCGCTGATCGCACAGATCGCCGAGCAGATCGACTACCTACGCTTCATGCCGCCCAAGACGCCGGAGAACACCCGTCGTTGGTGGGCTGCAGTAATTCTCGCGGGGCCCGGCTGGGTCATCTTCGGCGCGTTCAAGCAGATCGTCGGACTGTTCCTCGCCGTGTACATCATCGCGAACGTCGTCGACGGATCTTCGATCGCCAACCAGCCCGTGCACCAGTTTCTCGAGATCTACCAGGACATGATGCCGCACTGGCTGGCCATGACCCTTGCCGTGATCCTCGTGGTCATCAGCCAGATCAAGATCAACGTCACCAACGCGTACTCCGGCTCACTGGCCTGGACCAACTCGTACACCCGCGTCACCAAGACCTACCCGGGACGCATGATCTTCGTTCTGGTCAACCTGGCGATCGCACTGATCTTGATGGAAGCCAACATGTTCGACTTCCTCAACACGATCCTGGGCTTCTACGCCAACTGCGGTATCGCCTGGGTCGTGGTCGTCGCCTCCGACATCGCGATCAACAAGTACTGGTTGAAGCTCTCCCCGAAGGTCCCCGAGTTCCGACGCGGGATGCTCTACGACGTCAACCCCGTCGGCTTCGTGTCGATGCTGCTGGCCGCGGGCATTTCGATCCTGGTGTTCTTCGGCGCATTCGGTTCGGCGATCAAGCCGTTCTCCCCAATCGTCGCGATCGTCATCGCACTGGTGATGCCGCCGGTCCTCGCCGTCGCCACCAAGGGCAAGTACTACCTACGACGCACCGACGACGGCATCGACCTGCCGATGTTCGACGAGTACGGGAACCCCTCGGGTGAAACGCTTCTGTGCTGCGTCAGCGGCATCGAGTTCGAGCGACCCGACATGCTCGCGTCGAACGTTCCCGGCCCCAACGGCGAGAAGCAGTACATCAGTTCCTTGGCCTTGAGCACCGACAAGACCGGTGAGCACGTCCTGCCTGCTCAGCTTCCCTGACAACTGCTGTGCGCCTTTATTAACCGCCGGGGGTTAATAAGCCGTAGTTCTTCGCGAGGTAGACGGCGATGAACGGCGCCACCGCAGCGCCCAGAATGCTGGCGGTGTTGTACGCGATTCCCGAGCCCGTGTAGCGGACGTTGGTCGGGAAGAGTTCCGGGAGAACGGCACTCATCGGTCCGAAGGTCAGGCCCATGAGCAGCATGCCCACGATGAGGAACGCCAACATACGACCGTCGTTCATTCCGTCCGGTTCGAGGAACACGCCGAAGGTCAAGCCGAACACCATGATCAGGCCGGTGATGATCAGCAGTGTGATACGACGCCCGTAGCGGTCGGCAAGCCAACCCGAGACCGGCACGGCGGCAGCGAAGAACACGACTGCGATGAGCTGCAGGACAAGGAAATCGGTGTACTTGAAGCCGGCGCCAGTTCCGCCGTCGGCCGCCGTCTTGCCGGTTCCGTGGCTGAGTACCCAGGTGGTCATGATGTAGAAGAGCGTGTACGTCGCGAGCATCACGAACGTACCGATGATGAGCTGACGCCAGCTGGTCTTGAATACCTCGGCGACCGGGGTCTTGACCTTCTCGCCGCGCTCGACTGCACGCGCGAACACCGGGGTCTCTTCGAGCTTGAGCCTGACGTACAGGCCGATCATCACCATGATTGCGCTGAGCAGGAACGGAATTCGCCATCCCCAGCTCAGGAAGGCACCCTCAAGGTCCGGGCTGGAATTGTCGTGGTTCATGAACAGCGTGATGATCAGGAACAGTCCGTTGGCCATGAAGAAGCCGATGGGTGCACCGAGCTGCGGCCACATGGCTGCCCAGGCCCGCTTGCCTTCCTTGGCCGTCTCGGTCGCGAGCAGAGCCGCGCCCGACCATTCGCCGCCGAGTCCGAGGCCCTGACAGAAACGCATGAGCGCCAACAACGCCGGGGCCAGCAGACCGATCTGGTGATAAGTGGGCAGCAGTCCGATGAGGAAGGTCGCGATACCCATCGTCAGCAGCGAGCCGACCAGAGTTGCCTTGCGTCCGACGCGGTCACCGAAATGCCCGAAGAGAATCGAGCCGAGGGGACGGGCGACAAACGCGAGGCCGAACGTCGCCAACGACGCGAGAAGCGCGGTGGTGTCGTTGCCCTTCGGGAAGAACAGGTGCGGGAACACCGATACTGCCGCTGTTGCATAGATGTAGAAGTCGTAGAACTCGATGGACGTACCCACCATGCTGGCAACCACGATTCGGCTGCGCGGCACTCCGGCGACGGTATCTGCGTCGCTGCCCTCCGGCTTGGGTGGGTTCTCACTGACTGACGTGCTCAAAACATGCTCCTGCGCCGTTATACGAAAATTGTCCAATTGGTGGGATGGTGTCCCAATCAGTAGGAATTGAACACCCGCGGGGTTTTCCGGCGCAAATTCGGTTCGCTAATTCGGCTCAGCGAGCAATCCGCGATAAAATCCCGTAAAGGTGAGCCGGGAAGTCTGGTCGGCACGTGCATTCGATGCTTTACAACGTCGATCACGTTCATGTCTGTTGCATCCGAACTCGGGTGCACGAACAAAGGTCGTCCCCACGCGTGATCTCCACTTTGCGTTCCGAACTGTCCCGCTATCTCCGCACCGAAACGGTGGGCGGATCGATACTGCTCATCGCCGCTGCCGTCGCTCTGATCTGGGTGAACTCACCTTTCGGTGAGAGCTACATCGCACTGCGCGACTTCCAGATCGGCCCGTCTGCACTCCATCTGGACCTCAGCCTTGGCACCTGGGCGCAAGACGGACTGCTTGCCGTCTTCTTCTTCGTCGCCGGCCTCGAACTCAAACGCGAACTGGTGGTCGGCGAGCTCGCGGACCGCAAAGCCGCGATGCTCCCGATCATCGCGGCGTGCGGCGGCGTCCTGGTCCCCGCGATCATCGCGGCGTCCATCGGCTTCGGCACTCCAGGTATGGACAAGGGCTGGGCCATTCCCGTCGCGACGGACATCGCTTTTGCCCTCGGCGTGCTCGCTCTCACCGGATCGAAGATCCCCGCAAGCGCCCGAGTCTTCCTGCTCAGCCTGGCCGTCGTCGACGATCTGCTCGCCATCATCCTCATCGCCGTACTGTTCACCGGCTCCCTCGCGATGTTGTGGCTGCTGACCGCGGCCGCAGCCCTCGCTGTCTACGCCTACGCCCAGCACAAGCGCATCACGACGCCGTTCCTCTACGTCCCGCTGGCACTACTGACCTGGTACGCGATGCACGAAGCGGGGATACACGCCACACTCGCGGGCGTCGCGCTCGGCCTACTCACCCGTGTCAGGCGCGATCCGGACGAGGAATACGCGCCGGGCAGCCGCCTCGAGCACCGCATTCAGCCGTACTCCGCAGGCTTCTGCGTCCCCGTGTTCGCACTGTTCGCCTCCGGTGTTCCGATCAACGCCGCGGTACTCGGCGACATTTTCACCGACCCCGTCGGGCAATCGGTTGTCGTCGGCCTTCTGGTCGGAAAGACCGTCGGAATCTTCGGAATTTCCCTGCTCGCGATCAAATTGGGCATAGCCACCAAGCCCAAGACACTGGAATTGAGAGACATGTTTGCCCTCTCAGTTCTCGGTGGCATCGGGTTCACCGTTAGCCTGCTTGTAGCAGACCTCGCATTGGACGGGGTCGGCGATGGCAGCGAGGCCGAGATAGCGAAGGCCGCAGTTCTCGTGACATCGTTGGTGGCATCGCTGATCGGATCAGCGCTGCTGTGGCGACGTGGACGAGTTCATGCGGCTCGAGACGACGCTTCCACCGCCATTGCCACGGACGCGAGAGAACTACCTGGAGAGGTCGACAAGTGAGCTTGACCAACGGAGAGAGCCAGCGCTTCACCGGAGATGGAGTACCGAACACGGTCTCGTCCATCCCTCTCACCGATGTGGACGCCCGCACGCCGGGTGAGGCCACCATCGGGGCCCTCGTCAAGGACGCGACCGCACAGGTCTCCACCCTCGTGCGCGCCGAGGTTGAACTTGCCAAGGCCGAGGTCACGGGCGAGGTCAAGAAGGGTCTGCAGGGCAGTGTCTTCTTCATCCTGGCCTTCACGGTTCTGCTGTTCAGCTCGTTCTTCTTCTTTTTCTTCTTGGCCGAGATGCTCGATACCTGGGTGCCGCGCTGGCTGGCGTTCCTCATCGTCTTCCTGATCATGGTGGTGACCACCGCGATTCTGGCGCTGCTCGGTTATCTGCGTGTGCGCAAGCTGAGGGCTCCGGAGAAGACGATCGAATCGCTCAAGCAGGCCAAGAACGTCCTTCCCGGCAGCCATGACGACGCAAAGCCGTCTGTCGATTTCAACGCGCGCCGGTAGCGAGTCTGATCGAAAGTGGCAGCCCCAGATCCATCCACCGTCAGGTTCGACGGCCCCTGGATTCACCGGGACATTCACGCCAACGGCATCCGGTTTCACGTCGTCGAGGTAGGCGACGCGGAGCCGGATGCTCCGTTGGTGGTCCTGTTGCACGGATTCGCCGATTTCTGGTGGTCCTGGCGCCATCAGTTGACGGCACTGTCGGAGCAGGGATTCCGCGTCGTCGCCATGGATCTTCGTGGGTACGGCGATTCCGACAAGCCCCCTCGCGGCTACGACGGTTGGACGCTCGCCGGTGACGTAGCCGGTCTCATTCGTGCGATGGGTTACGGCAAGGCCACGCTGATCGGTCATGCCGACGGCGGGTTGGTGTGCTGGGCGACCGCGCTCCTGCATCCACGCCTGGTGCGGTCGATCGCGTTGATCTCGTCGCCACACCCGATGGCACTCAAGAAAGCAGTCGTGCGCGACCCATATCAGCGCCGCGCGCTTTTGCCCTCGTTCCTGGCCTATCAGGTACCGCTACGCCCGGAACGTCGGTTGACGGCCGACAACGGCGCCGAGGTGGAGCGTCTGGTTCGCTCGCGGTCCGGCCCCACCTGGCCGCAGCAACCCGAGTTCGCGGACGTGATGACCAAGATGCGGGCCGCGATCCGGATCCCGGGCGTCGCGCATTCCACGCTGGAGTACCAGCGCTGGGCCTTCCGCAGCCAGCTCCGGCCCGAGGGTCGTCGTTTCATGCGTTTGATGGATCAGGTTCTTCGCATTCCGATCGTCCAGATTCACGGCGAACTCGACCCGTACGTGCTCACCCGTACCGTGCGGCGCGACAAGCATTGGGCTCCCGGCGAAAAACTGCGCACCATTGCCGGAGTTGGTCACTACGCGCATCAGGAAGCCCCCGAGCGCGTCAACCGCGAACTCGAGGACTTCCTCCTTACGGAGAAGTGACCGCTACAGAATGCAGGCGCCTGTCGGCACCGGCGTCGACGCCGAGGCAGCCGCGTTCAACTGGCGCGATACTTCCTGGGCGGTGAGGACGAATCCGGTGTCGCTGTCGTCGACGGCAGCACCGAACACGACGCCGAGGACGCGCCCCTGATCGTCGACCATCGGCCCACCAGAGTTGCCCTGCCTGATGGATCCGCGGACGGTGTAGACCTCACGTTGAGTGGTTCCGGCCTTGTAGATGTCCGGTCCGTTCAGGTTCAGGACCTCACGAACGCGGGCTGCGCTGGCCGTGTACGGACCGCCGCCGGGGTAACCGAGCACCAACGCGTTGTCGCCGGTCTGAGCCTGCTCCGGAGCAAACGGCAGCACCGGTGCGTCCAGTCCGGGAACCGCCAGAATCGCGATGTCGACGGCGGAGTCGAAGAGAACCACCTGCGCGGGCAGCGCGCCCTCCATGGTGTCCACCGTGATGCTCTCGGTTCCGGCAACCACGTGTGCGTTGGTCATGACGCGTTCGGGGGCGACGATGAATCCGGATCCCTCGAGCGCGCGCTGGCAACTCGGTGCGACACCGTTGATGCGTAGAACACTCGGACGCAACTGCGCCGCCAACGGACTGGCCAGAACGCTCGCGTCGGGTGCTTCGACCTCGGTGATGGGCGTACGCCCGAACGGGCCGATGACGTCCGGCAGGCCGGAGGTGTCGAGCAACGCCGAAAACTCCGTCGGGATGCGGCGCAGCCACTGCGGCGCCAGTTCGTCCACGCTGGCGAGAACATCCGAACCACGAACAGCGGCGGCAATATTCGGCTGCGACGAAGAAGTGAGCGGAATCGCGAGCAACCACGCCGCGACCACGACGGCCACCGCCTGTAGACCCGCACCGATGACACTGTCGACGGATCGCGCCGTCGGACTGTGCATTCCGCTGCGCGCCGCGCGTCCGAGCACCATGCCGGCGACTTCGCCGATGATGACCAACACCACGATCAGCGAGATGCCCGCGAGGATGCGCAGCTTGCCTTCGGTGACGTGCACGAGCAGGTGGGGCGCCAACAGAATTCCGGCGACGGCACCGAGGATCACGCCGACAAACGCCAACGCCGACGCCACCGCACCCTGACGCCATCCGGATGTGGCCGCGATGAGGGCGACCAGAACGATGGCGATGTCCACCCAACGAGAACCTGTCATCGCGGCACCGCCGAATCCTCGACACCTTCACCGAACTCGGACAGCGCTGTGTCCAGGTCTCTCACGTCCTCGTAGTTCCACGGAATCTCCCAGCCCGACACCGTGAACAGCGCCGCGAGGATTCCTGCTGTGAACCCCCAGACCAGCATGCCGTCGGCGCGGAACGCCGGGCCCTGGTATCCGAGGGGATGGCGAACCTGAAACCGGTTGTCGGGGTCGAGCAACGTGCGCAGCGGCACCCTGGCCACCCGTCCGACCTCGCCCTCGTCCTGAATCCCCACCGTCGTCGGCTGCTCCCAGTAGCCGAGCACCGGCGTCACGTCGAAACCCGACGGCGGGATGAAGATCTCCGGCAGCACGGTGAGCGGCTGAACTCCGCTCGGATCGAGCCCGGTTTCCTCCTGCGCTTCACGCAGCGCGGTGCCGATGGGGCCGTCGTCGCCCGGATCAGCGGCGCCGCCCGGGAATGCGACCTGTCCGCTGTGCTGACGCATCGTCGACGCCCGTTGGGTCAGCAACACGTCTGCGCCCTCCGGCAAGCCGCCGACTGCGAGAGGGTCTGCCTCACGCGGTCCGCCGAAGAGCACGAGCACCGCGGCCGGACGCGTCACGGTCCCGCGCGGCGCGCGACGCTCGAGGACGGGGTTGATCCGGTGTGGATCGGTGGGCTCGGTGCTGGCGACAGCTCGCAACCACTCGGGAACCGGTGTGCTCATACGACGACTCCCAGATATTGCGCCGCAGCGGCGGCGATTTCGTCCGCACTGCGGAAAGGTTGAGGCAAGACCTTGGCGACTGTTCCATCCGCGCGCACGAGCACCGACACCGGCAGCACCGGCGGTGCGCCCACTGCGATCCGTACCTTGCCGTCACCGTCCTGGACGCCAGGCAAACGCACCGAGTAGTCGATGAGTCGCGTCAAAGCGTTCTCCTGATTCGGATCCGAATGCACCGTCAGAACGTTGATGCTGCCCTCGGCGCGCTCCGCGAATTCCTGAAGGTACGGAAGCTCTTCGGCGCATGGCGCGCACCAGTACGCCCACAAGTTGAGCAGAGTCGGTTTTCCGCCGACCGCTGCGGCAAGGTCGACGGGCCGACCGTCTGACACGCAGTCGAGGGTGATTCCGGCCAGAGCCGAGCCGGCCGGAGCTTCGCCCGTCGGAGTCGGACAGGGAGCCAGTGAGGCCTGGCTACGGAGTTGATCGAGCGATTCCGACGACGGAGTGAACGTCGGCGGCTGATACGCGGACGACGACGGACCCGTGGACGTGGGCGCCGTGTCGTCTCCCCCACGCGGCCAGATCGCCACGACGAGAGCCGCGACGACCACGAGCGCAGCGAGAGACCATCTTCCAGCACTTGTCATCGGCGATCACAACCCTGCCAGGGCGAGCAGATGGTCGGTCTCGGGGCCTTTCACCAGGGCCGCGGCCTCGGTTTTGTCGGTCGGGCCGAGTCCGTACGACGGGCAGTCCTTGGCCAGAACGCACACCCCGCACGCGGGCTTGCGCGCGTGGCAGACCCGTCGGCCGTGAAAGATCACGCGGTGCGAGAGCAGTGTCCATTCCTTACGTTCGATCAGTGCCCCGACGGCGTGTTCCACCTTGACGGCATCTTCTTCCTCGGTCCACTTCCACCGGCGCACGAGCCGACCGAAGTGGGTGTCGACGGTGATTCCCGGGATGTCGAAGGCATTGCCCAGCACGACGTTCGCGGTCTTGCGTCCGATGCCTGGGAGTTTCACCAGATCTTCGAGCTTGTTCGGGACCTGACCGTCGTGGCGTTCGAGTAGCGCCTGACCGAGTCCGATCAACGACGTCGTCTTGTTCCGGTAGAAGCCGGTGGAGCGGATGTACTCCTCGAGTTCGGTCCGATCGGCTTCCGCGTATGCCTTCGCGTCGGGATAGCGGGCGAAGAGCGCCGGCGTGACCATGTTGACGCGGACGTCGGTGCATTGCGCCGACAGGATTGTCGCCACTGCCAGTTCCAACGGAGTCGTGAAGTCGAGTTCGCAATACACGTGCGGGAAAGCCACAGCGAGCTCGCGATTCATCCGACGCGCCCGGCGTACCAATCCGAGGTGTGATTCTTCCTTCCGCGCACCCCCCGAACGCGGTTTCTTCCGCTGCTCTGAACTGCCTGTCGGGGTGGTCTGCACTCAGACAACTGTACGGATACGACATGAGTGGAGACTCCGTCGTGTCGATTCTGAGACCTTCGACGTGTTTACTTCCCCCTATGCAAGGACTCGCAGTAATTCTCTTTCCGCTACTGCTGATGCTCTTTGCCCTGGCGATGGAACGAGTCGAAGGGCGATTGCGTCGGCTCTCGGTTCAAGAGCACGAAGTAGAAGACTTCCTCGATCAGGCAAGTCACGACGACGTCGCCCGCCTGGCAAGCGATGGGTTTCCCCATGCGTTCGCTCGCTTCCACCGGAAGCGGAAGGGCCGTCAGTCGGAGGCTCCCGAGAGCGCCAGCCTGGGCGAAATCCGGACACAACGGGCAAGTTGACGGCCATACAAAGTAGTCACCGCAGCGGATTCCGGAAGAATTTTCGGCTCTTACGTGGCATCAATCACTCGTCGCGAGCTATCGGGACGTAGACTTCGATGCCGTACCTGTTGCATTGAACACAGATTGCATTGGACACAGTGTCTCACTCATGAGGGCTGAGCCTGTGTACGACGGTTTGTGCGCAGCGCGGGTACAAAGATAGTTAGCGCAAAAATGACACCACAAACGAACAAATCCCAACAAGGAGCGCACGTGGACGACGTCCTGGCAAGAGCCGGCATCTTCCAAGGAGTCGAGCCCTCAGCGGTAGCGGCGCTGACAAAGCAGCTGCAGCCCGTCGACTTCCCCCGTGGACATGTCATCTTCAACGAAGGTGAACCCGGTGACCGCCTGTACATCATCGTGTCCGGCAAGGTGAAGATCGGTCGACGCTCACCCGACGGTCGCGAGAACCTACTGACGATCATGGGCCCGTCCGACATGTTCGGCGAACTGTCCATCTTCGACCCCGGCCCCCGCACCTCGACGGCTACGACCGTCACCGAGGTTCGCGCCGTGAGCATGGACCGCGACGCTCTCAAGGCATGGATCCAGCAGCGCCCCGAGATCGCCGAGCAGCTGCTGCGCGTTCTCGCCCGCCGACTGCGTCGTACCAACAACACCCTGGCCGACCTGATCTTCACGGACGTTCCCGGCCGTGTTGCCAAGGCGCTCCTGCAGCTCGCGCAGCGCTTCGGCACTCAGGAAGGTGGCGCCCTGCGCGTCACTCACGACCTCACGCAGGAAGAGATCGCCCAGCTCGTCGGCGCTTCCCGCGAGACCGTCAACAAGGCGCTCGCCGATTTCGCACACCGCGGATGGCTGCGCCTCGAAGGCAAGAGCGTTCTGATCTCGGATTCCGAGCGTCTGGCTCGTCGCGCCCGCTAGTTTCTTCCTTCTCGACTCTTTCGGCCGCTCCCACTTCGGTGGGGGCGGCCGAAGTCATTCCCTGGACTCTTGTTGTACCTATCGGTAAAGTATGTACCGATAGGTACACATCCGATCGAGAGGCCACGCAATGACCGTCCGAGCACCGATTCCGCCCTTCACCCACGAAACCGCCGTCCAGAAGGTCCGCCTCGCCGAGGACGGATGGAACTCACGCGATCCGCACAAGGTGTCGCTGGCCTACACGCCGGACAGTTGGTGGCGCAATCGGTCGACGTTCGTCACCGGCCGATCCGAAATCGTCGAACTTCTGACCGAGAAGTGGACCCGCGAGCTGGACTACCGGTTGATCAAAGAGTTGTGGGCACACGGCGACGACCGCATCGCCGTGCGATTCGCGTACGAGTGGCACGATCACGACGGGCAGTGGTTCCGCTCCTACGGCAACGAGAACTGGGAATTCGACGCGGACGGCCTCATGCACCACCGTCATGCCAGCATCAACGACGTCCCCATCGCGGAGTCCGAGCGAAAGTTCTTCTGGGATTCGACCGGACCACGCCCGCACGATCATCCGGGCCTGAGCGAGTTGGGTCTGTGATGAAAGGATGAATCCATGGCCAGACAGGTAGCTGAACGCTCGGACACGATCCCCGCCCTCGCGAACGTGTTTCGAACCTACGGGTTCGACGGAGCAAGCCTGGCCGTCATCACCGAACACACCGGTTTGGGCAAAGGCAGTCTCTACAACTTCTTTCCGCGAGGAAAGGAAGAGATGGCCGAGGCCGTACTCGACGAGGTCGACGGATGGTTTCGCACCGAAGTCTTCGAACCGCTTCGAGCAGAGTCGGTTCCACCGCGGCAGCGTATCCAGAGCATGTTCGCTACCGTCGCCGACTACTTTCGGTCAGGGCAACGCATTTGCCTGTTCGGCGCATTTGCACTCGGTGAAGAGCGAAACCGCTTCGGCGCCAAGGTGCGAACCTACTTCGACGAATGGACAGCAGCTCTCGAGGCGGCACTCGTCGGCGCCGAAGATTCCACCGGACTCGCCGAAGAAGCCGTGGCCGGAATCCAAGGCGCAATAGTGATGTCCCGAGCCCTGGACGACGGTGCCGTATACAGCCGAGTAACGACGCGACTCGAAGATCGACTGGTTCAGGCACTCACGCCGTAACGCATACCGCACGACCACAAAGGCATTTGTGCCGCGGCATGCACCTGGCATGCTCGAAAAGGTATGCACAAGAGGAAAGGAACCCATGCCCTCGTCCGAGACGGTGATCGCATCCACAGCTTCGGGGAAGATCCGCGGCCTAAAGCGTGACGGTTTCTACTACTTCGGTGCGATCCCCTACGCCCGCGCACCGCGCTTCGAGAAGCCGCGGCCGGCGGGACCGTTCTCCGACGTCTTCGACGCCACAGCGCTTGGAACGGTCTTCCCCCAACCACCTTCACGGCTCGAGCGCATCATGGGGCCACCGCTCCCCGAACCGGAGCAGAGCGAGGACAGCTTCACCGTCACCGTCACAACCCCGTCGCTGACCGGTCATCGCCCGGTGATGGTCTGGCTTCACGGTGGCGGTTACTCCAGTGGCGGCGGCTCCCTCCCCTGGTACGACGGCGGCGCTTTGTCAGCCGAGGGCGACGTCGTCGTGGTGTCGGTCAACTACCGCGTCGGCGTGCTCGGATATCTCCTCCTCGACGGCGTGAGCGAAGGCAATCTCGGGGTCCACGATCAGATCGCAGCGCTCGAGTGGGTGCGCGAGAACATCGAGGCATTCGGCGGCGACCCAGACTCGGTCACCGTGTTCGGGCAGTCGGCCGGCGCTCATTCGATTGTGAATCTGTTGAGCAGTAACAACTCTCGAACTCTGTTCCATCGAGCAATTCTGCAGAGCACCCCACGGCCGGACCTCAACTTCACGCAGGTTGCCGCGATCGAGAACGGTGAAACATTTGCCCGACTGCTCGACGGAGATCCTCGGACCGCGCCACTCTCCCGCATTCTCGACGCATTCCGCAGCACCGCAATCGAGTTCAGCCGGCGGTCCCCTAACGTCGTGCAACCGCCCTTCGCACCGATTTCCGAACTGGATCCGGTGATCCGAACTTTCGAAACAGCGCCGGACGTCATCGTGGGATACACCCGCGACGAGGGATCCGCTTTCGTGCGCGACGTGGCGGGAGTACCCGATCCCGAACGCGTCGCCGAAAAGGCACTGACACAGAACATGTTTGCCGAACCGGCGATGGAGCTGGCCGACGCCTTCACAGCGGCCGGCGCGTCGGTGTACACGTATCGCTTCGACTGGGCACCGACGGACGACGTCTTCGGAGCCACTCACTGCATCGAACTACCCTTCATGTTGGGAACCGAGCAGTCCTGGAAGAGCTCACCGATGCTGGGCAGCAGCGACTGGCAGAGCATCGACGCACTGGGCCGTCGGATACGCCGGCACTGGACGTCGTTTGCGCACACGGGAAGTCCGGACAGCAGCGAAACCTGGGAGAAGTACACCTCGGCCCAACCGATCGGAATCACCTTCTTCTGAGCAACTTCGGGCGCCTACCCACTCGCGGCAATCCCGTCTAGGATTGCTCCATGGACATGCCCAAGCTCCTCGACGGGCGACTCAAACTCCGCCATCTCCTGCTCGTCGACGCATTGAGCCGTCAGGGCAGCGTGGTCGGCGCCGCTGCCGCACTTCACATCACACAACCCGTCGCGACCCGCAGTCTGCACGACATCGAGTCCATTCTCGGTGTCTCGCTCTTCGACCGCGGGCCACGCGGAATCACCCCGACCATTTTCGGCGAGGCCTTCACAACTCATGCGCGGGCCGTGATCGCGCAGCTGACCGAAGCCGGGCGGCACGTCGTCGAACTTGCCGACGCCAATCGCGGAACCGTCATCGTGGGAACACATCTCGCCGGATCCAACGTGCTGCTTCCCGGTGCTATCGCGCGCCTGAAGGTTCACCACCCGCTGCTCACCGTCATCGTGCGCGAAGGCACGCCCGAACAGTTGCTCACCGATCTGGAAGCGGGCCGAATCGATCTGATCGTCGGCCGGCTCACCTCACCTACCGATGACACCGCGATAAGACGGAACCTCTACGCGGAGTCCGTCGAACTCGTCACCCGCGTGGATCACCCGCTCGCTCACCGCGAGGACGTCCAACTCGAAGAACTACGCGGCTTCCCCTGGATCCTTCCCGGGGTCGAGACAGTGCTCCGCCGCGAGCTCGAGGAGTTCTTCGCCCGCAACAGCCTGCCGTTGCCCGAAAACCGCGTCGAGGCAACCTCTTTCCTCACCGTGCGCCAACTGCTGGTCGAGACCGACATGATCGCGGTCCTACCGAGCCTCATCCCCCGCGACGACGCGCGCTTGACCACCCTGTCCATCACACTCGATCCGATCGGGCACAGCGTCGGCATCACCTCCTCGGCGACTCGCACGTCGAGCCCGTCCGCACAGGCCCTGATCGCGACGCTGGAGTCCTTTGCAGCTGAGCTCATGCGACCGTGAAACGCCGATCGGCCCGTTCCCCGCGAGGGGGAACGGGCCGATGTCGGATCAATCCAGTACTCAGGCGTTTTCGGAGACGCGAATCTCCTCGTGCTCCAAGCCCCGCGACGAATCGGGGACAATCTTGAACAGTGCGATGGCGCCGACCAGGCTGATTGTGCATATCGAGGCGAGGTACCAGGTGACGCCTACCGAAGACCCGGTGGCGTCCAGCAGTGCGGTGGCGATCATCGGCGCCAGTCCACCGCCGAGAATCGCACCACTCTGAAGGATCAGAGACGAACCGGAGTAGCGGACCTTGGCCGGGAAGGTATCGGCGATGATGCTGCCCTGAACGCAGTGGGTGACCGGCACGATCAGACCCATACCCAGGAACGCGATGACAGCGACCACTTTGTTCTCGGTGTTCAGTAGCGGGAAGAACACGATGCACCACAACAGGATTGCGGCAGATCCGCCGATGAACATGTGTCGACGCCCGTACTTGTCAGCGATCTTGGTCCAGAACGGGATGGAAAGGAACCACAGGACTGCGGCCGCGGTCACGCTGAGCACCAGGAATTGCTTGTCGTAGCCCAGATGTTGAGTTCCGTACGACAGGGTGAACACCATGAAGGCGTACGCCACGGCGGAGTTCGCCAAGCACGCGGCAAGCGTGAGAGACAAACGGGGGAAGCCGACCTTGAGCGACTCACGCAGCGGGAAGCGGACTATTTCGCCCTTCTCCATGATCCCGGCGAATGACGGCGACTCGGTGACGCGCAGGCGAATCACCAGACCGATCGCCACCAGAACGAAGCTGAGCAGGAACGGGATTCGCCAACCCCACGAAGCGAATGCCGAGTCCGACATCACGGCGTTGGTCGTCAGGAATATGCCGTTGGCGAGAACCAGTCCGGCGGGTGTGCCCATCTGCGGGAAACCTGCATAACGATTCTTCTGCCCTGCCGGCGCGTGCTCCATCGACATGAGTGTCGCACCGGCGCCTTCACCGCCCAGACCGATGCCCTGAACGACGCGCATGGCCACCAGGAGGACGGGCGCCCAGAATCCGATGGAATCGTAGTTCGGGATGAGGCCGATGAGTGTGGACCCGACGCCCATCATCACCAGGGAGACCACGAGTGTGGCCTTGCGCCCGATCCGGTCACCGAAATGCCCGAACACGAGCCCACCTACCGGCCGTGCGATGAATCCGACGGCGAAGGTGCTGAAGGCAGCCAGCGTGCCGGCCGTGGGGCTCAGGCTCGGAAAGAATTGTTTGTTGAAGATCAGCGCGGCGGCTGTGCCGTAGAGGAAGAAGTCGTACCATTCGAGAGTTGTGCCGGCCAGAGTTGCCATGGCAACTCGGCTACGGGCAGCTCTCTCCGGCAACGGCTTTCCGTCACTCGTTGTGCTGTTGGATATCTTGTCTGACATCGCGGAACCTATCGATTGGATGGGGCAGGCGGACGATGAAATCTGTAGTCACCGACCCCGTCTTCGGGATTGTCGGCATCACGAGCGTCGTCGATCGTTGTGTTTGGAATTGTGCTCGCTCGAGACATGACTCACAAATGCCGAATTCACCGTCCGCCATACCGGAAAGGGTATAGCCGGGGTCTCAGACGAGACCCAGGAAGCGTTCGGCATTCCCCCGCGAAATCAGTTGGCGCGCAGTATCGTCCAAGAACTCACTCTTGCGAACCACCTCACCGACCGGACGCTCCCCCAAGGGGTACGGGTAATCACTACCCACCATCACACGGTCCACCCCCACCGTGTCCACCAGCAGTCGCAGTGCGCGCTCGTCGAAGACGACGGAATCCACGTAGAACCTACCCAGGTAATGCGAAGGCGGGAACTCCGACGTACCGATGATGTCGTTGCGGCCGTGCCAGGCGTTTTCCATCCGGCCCAACCAGAACGCGAAAGATCCACCACCGTGCGCAAATCCGATCTTGAGACGATCGTCGATCTTGTCGAACACCCCACCGAGAATCAGCGCGAGTATCGACAGATGCGTTTCGGCCGGCATCGCGGTGAGCCACTGCGCCATCCAGCGATCGAGGCGCGGAGAGTTGGCCATGTCCCACGGGTGCACGAATACCGGCACGTCAAGCGACGCGCAGTGCTGGAGAAACGTCACCACGCCCTCACTGTCGAGATCCAGATCGCCCACATGATTGCCGATCTCGACACCGCGGTGCCCGTTCGCGATGCACCGCTCGAGCTCACGGCACGCTGCGTCGGTGTCTTGCAGAGGCACCTGGCAGAACGGAATCAACCGATCCTTCGCCGGCTCCACGATCTCGAGCGCGAGGTCGTTGAAGATCCGTGCGATGCGACTTGCCTGCTCGCCGCTTCGGCCGTAATTGAAGAATGCCGGCGTCGGCGAGACGACCTGCGTGTGCACGCCGTCGGCATCCATGTCCCGAAGCCGCACCTCGGCGTCCCAGGCATCGGACTGGATGCGGCGGAACTCCTTGGTGCCCATCATGATCATGGCTTCGGTCTCCGACTCGACCTTCAGCCACGGCGCTTGCGGCCCCGCGTCTTCGGTCAGATCGGGCCACCCGTTGGGCACGTAGTGGGTGTGGATGTCGATCAGGTTGCTCATCACTCAGCCCTTGCCGGGATGGAGCGTGCCGCACTTGTCACACGTGCGGGCTTCTTCGCTCTCGTAGAACTTGACGAACACCGGCGGAAGGTCGGCCACGATGTCGCGCACCTGAAGTTCGACCTCGTGAATCTTGTGATCGCATTCGAGGCAGTACCACTGGAACTTCTCGAGCGTGCCTTCCTTGCGGACGCGTTCGATGACCAGGCCGATGGAGCCCGCAGTGGGACGCTGCGGCGAATGCGGAATGTCTCCCGGCAGCAACCAGGTTTCGCCCTCACGAATGTCGACACGCTGAGGACCGTCCTCGGTCATGACGTTGACGTGGATGTCGCCTTCGAGCTGGTAGAACCACTCCTCGTACGGATCGAGGTGGTAGTCGGTCCGCTGGTTCGGTCCGCCGACGACCTGCACGATGAAGTCGTCTCCGAGCGCCATCGTCTGATTGTTGACAGGCGGCTGCAGCAGGTGGCGGTTGTCGTCGATCCACTTCTTGAAGTCGATGACGGGAGGAATCGTGGTCATGATGCATTCTCCGTATCTTCGGACGCTGAGCGCTTGGAGGCGGGCACGTACGCCACGCCGGAAATTTCGATGAGCAGATGCGGGTGGGGCAGTTGGTGAACAGCCACAGTCGTTCTCGTCGGACCGTTTTCGTCGAACAGTTCGGCGTACACCTCGTTGTATCCACCGAAGTCGTTCATCGACACCAGGTAGGAGGTGACCTGAACCAGATCACTGAGTTCTCCACCCACTTCGGCGAGGATTGCCGCGATGTTTTCGATGACGGCGCGCGTCTGCGCCCGAATGTCGAGCGCCGTCGTCCCCATCTCGTCGACCTCGACGCCGACAAACGTGTTGTCGGGTCGACGCGAACTGGTCCCGGAGACATAGACGAAATCGCCGACCACCTTGACGTGGGGGAACTTTCCGCGCGGCTTCGCCAGCTTCTCGATGACCTGCGCCCCACTCATCGCTTCACACCTTTCACCGTGACGGTTCCGAGTCCGTCGATCGTGCACTGTGCGACGCCCTCGTCGAGTCGCACAGCTGCTGTGGCGGCACCGGCCAGAATTACCTGACCGGCGCGCAACGGAATTCGGCGTCGGCGGGCGATGTCGAGCAGTGCATGCAAAGCGCGCGCCGGATCGCCGAGAATGGCCGACGTGGAACCGACTACCGTCTCGCCGCCGACCTCCATACGTACGGAACGGTCTTCGACGTTCTGTAGCGGCAGCCACCGCCCGATCACATACCCGGCAGCGCTGGTGTTGTCAGCGACGACGTCGGTGTAGGTGAAGCGGAAGTCGCGATAGCGCGAGTCGATGATCTCCATTGCGGGAGCCAGTGCATCGACGCAGGTTTCGATGTCGACGTTCGGATCGTCGAGATCGACGTCCTTCGACAGACGGTATGCCACTTCGGGTTCGATCTTGGGATGAATGAACTTCCTCAGGTCGACTTCGCCGCCGTTGCTCACGCACATCGCGTCGGTCAACTGACCGACGATCACTTCGGAGACACCCATCTGCGCCATCTTCGCCTGGCTTGTGAAGCCGAGCTTGATACCCACAATCGATTCGCCACGGCTGGTTCGTCGTTCGAGGAGTTCGTTCTGGATCCGGTAGGCCTCGTCGATGTCGATGGTGTATTCGTCGGCGAGGCTCGGGGTGTCGGTGCGAGTCTGCGCAGCGTCGTCGAGGCGACGCGCGAGCGCGGATACGGTGTCTTCGGGGGCTGTCATCACGCCTCGCTCATTTCTGGAAAACTTTTGCGGTTTCGATGTTCACAGTTGCACACATACATTCGTCGGTTCGGTGTAGAAGTGCAGCGAGGACTCGCCACCCTCACGTCCGATACCGGACAGGCCCATACCGCCGAAGGGAGATCGCAGTTCACGGGTGAACCACGTGTTGACCCAGGAGATTCCGACGTTCATCTTCTGCGCGACGCGGTGTCCACGGCGCAGGTCGTTGGTCCACACGGAGGCCGCCAAGCCGTACTCGGTGTCGTTTGCCAAGGCGATCGCTTCTGCCTCGGTATCGAACGGAATGAGTGCTGCGACGGGTCCGAAGATCTCCTCGCGCACGACGCGATCCTTGTTGGTCAAGCCAGTCCACAGGGTGGGTTCGATCCACGATCCGCCCGACAGTTCCTGTCCGAGGTCCGGAATACCGCCGCCGGTCAGCACTTTCGCGCCTTCCTGCTCGGCGATCTCGAAGTAGTCGAGAACCTTCTTCCGGTGCGCCTGCGAAATGAGCGGTCCGGTCGTCGTTGCATCGAGCGTCGGGTCGCCCAGACGCAATCCTGCTGCCCGCTCGACGAGTCCACCGGCGATGTCGTCGAAAATGCTGCGGTGCACGTACACCCGCTCGGTGCACAGGCAGACCTGGCCGGTGTTGGTGAACACCGACTTGGTCAGACCCGTCAACGCTTCGTCGATGTCGACGTCGTCGAAGACGATCGCGGCGTTCTTGCCACCGAGTTCGAACGAGACCGGACGGACTCGCGGCGCAACGGTTTTCATGACATGGGAACCGGTTGCCGAAGAACCGGTGAAGGTGACGCCGTCGATGCCGGGGTGCGTGGTGAGGAACTCGCCGGCGGAGTTCGCACCGAACCCGTGGACGACGTTGTAGACACCGGCAGGCAGGCCGACTTCTTCGAGTACCTCGGCAAGCAACGACGCCGTCGCTGGGGTTTCCTCGGAGGGCTTGACCACCACGGAGTTCCCGCACGCGAGCGCGGGCGCTACCTTCCAGGTCAGGAGAAGCAGCGGCAGGTTCCAGGGAACGATGACAGCGACGACGCCGAGCGGCTTGCGGATCGCGTAGTTCAGCGCCTGCTTGCCACCCGCGAGATCCGTGACAAACGATTCCTGTCCGGCCGCGGCGACGATGTCGGCGAAAGTGCGGAAGTTCGTCAGGGCGCGCGCGACGTCGAGTTCGCGTGCCTGTGTGATCGGCTTGCCGGTGTCCGCCATTTCTGCGGCGACGAACTCTTCGAATCGCTCCTCGATCCGGTCGGCGGCGCGTCGCAGCAGAGCCGTCCGCTCGCGGACCGGCGTATCGGCCCAACCGTTGTCCAGAGCACGTCTGGCAGAGGTCACGGCCCGATCGACCAGGGCCTTGTCGGCCTCGTGGACCCGGGCGAGAACACGGCCCGTTGCTGGGTCGACCTGATCGAAGCTCGACGACTCGTCGGGTTCGACATAGGAGCCGTCCACGTAATTGCGGATCCATCCGTCGCATTGTGAGGTCATGGACTAACTATTGGCCCGTGACCCATATCAAACAAATGCAAAAACTGCCGCCAGCTATACCTCGATCGGCATAGATGGCGGCAGTTCGGCTACACAACTCAACTCTTTATGTCGGCGCCGAGCGCCTCAGCGGCGCAGAATGTCGGCGCCGAGCGCCTCAGCGGCGCAGATACGCCAACTGCACGTTGACGGATTTCTCCGCCACCGGCCACAGCTTCGGGTCCACGTCGGAGTAGACGTGCTCGACAACATCGCGCACCGATGCCGACTCCCCCAACGTCGTCAGAGCGTCCCGCACCTGGGCTAGACGCTCCTCGCGGTGGGCGAGGTACTGCTGCGAAATCGCCTGCAGATCGGGCAGGTCCGGACCGTGCCCGGGAAGAACCGTCAGTCCTTCGCCGAGTGCGGCCAACGACCGCAGTGATGTGAGGTAATCCCCCAGATCGCCGTCGGAGTCGTCCAGAACTGCGGTGCCGCGGCCGAGAATGGTGTCGCCCGTCAGCACGCTCGCATCGTTCTCGATGACTATCGACACCGAGTCAGCGGTGTGTCCCGGAGTCGCGAGGATCCGCAGCTTCAGACCCGCCACCTCGATCACTTCACCGTCGACAAGCGCCGAAGCACCCCCGCGCAGAAAAGTGGGGTCGACGGAACGCACCGGAGCCGAGGTCAATTCATGGAAACGGTCCACCCCGCCGGTGTGGTCGTAGTGCCGGTGCGTGATCAAGGTCAGCGCAACCGGACCGATACCAGCGACACGTTGCAGGTGTTCCTCGTCGTTGTCGCCCGGATCGACGACTACACACTCGACGCTGCCGGGAGCATGCAGAATCCAGGTGTTCGTACCGTCCAGCGTCATCATGCCCGGATTGTTCTCGAGCAAGACCGAAGCGATGTCGGTGACGCGGCGAAGCTGCGCGTAGGCGGGATGGACCGTCGACATCAGCGAACTTCGACGATCAGTTCCACCTCGACCGGAGAGCCGAGGGGAAGCTCTGCCACGCCGACTGCCGAACGAGCGTGGATACCGGCGTCGCCGAGCACCTCACCGAGGAATTCGGACGCGCCGTTGATCACGCCGGGCTGACCGGTGAATCCTTCGGCGGATGCCACGAAGCCGACAACCTTGACAACGCGAACGACGTTGTCGATGCCGACCAGGGCGTCGATGGCAGCGAGAGCGTTGAGCGCGCAGGTGCGAGCCGCAGCCTTGGCGTCCTCATCCGACACGCCCGCACCGAGCTTGCCGGTCAGCGCCAGTTTTCCGTCGACGAACGGGAGCTGACCCGACGTGTACACGTGGTTGCCGCTGCGAACCGCGGGAACGTACGCAGCAACGGGTGCCGCGACGGCGGGAAGTGCGATGCCCAGTTCGGCGAGACGCTCCGACCAGGTCTGTGTTGCCTCTGCCATGTGATTCAGCCCTTCGGACGCTTCATGTACGCGACGTGCTGCTCGCCCGACGCGCTCGGCAGGACTGCCACGAGTTCCCAGCCGTCGACACCCCAGTTGTCGAGAATTGCCTTCGGATTGTGGACCAGCAACGGAGTCACGGTGTATTCCCAGGAAGTTATTTCGCTCATGCGGTGAGCCTATCCCGCGTACATCTTCGGCCCCAGACTTATAGGCTCGCGGTGTGGTTGCATCCCAAGATGAGCTGAGCAGGACCTGGCCCGAGTCTGCGACGAAGGCCCGCCTGCACTTTGTGTCGGGTAAAGGCGGAACCGGTAAGTCCACGGTTGCCGCCGCGTTGGCGCTCGCGTTGGCCGAGGGCGGCAAGCGCGTTCTCCTCGTGGAGGTCGAGGGCCGCCAGGGAATCGCGCAGCTCTTCGACGTACCGCCGCTTCCACCGCAGGAGACCAAAGTCGCGGCCGCCGAAGGTGGCGGTGAAGTGATGGCTCTGGCCGTCGACATCGAGACCGCGTTCCTCGAATACCTCGAAATGTTCTACAACCTCGGCTTCGCCGGCCGGGCAATGCGTAAGTTCGGCGCCATCGAATTCGCCACCACCATCGCTCCCGGCCTTCGCGACGTTCTGCTCACCGGCAAGATCAAGGAGTGCGTCATCCGCACCGATCGAACCGGCAAACGCGTGTACGACGCCGTTGTCGTCGACGCTCCCCCGACCGGACGAATCGGCAGCTTCCTCGACGTCACCAAGGCGATGGCCGATCTCGCCAAGGGTGGCCCGGTGCACTCCCAGAGTGAAGGCGTCGTTCGGCTGCTGCACTCGCCGGAGACCGTCGTACATCTTGTTGCACTTCTCGAAGCGCTGCCGGTTCAGGAAACTGCCGACGCCGCCGCAGAACTGGCGCGCGACGACCTCAACCTCGGTGCCATCATCGTCAACCGCGCCAGCCCGAGGTTCTTGCCCGAAGACCAACTCTCCGGTGCCGCTGCCGGCGATATCGACGCGGCTTCGATCCGGTCGACACTCTCGGACGTCGGCATCGATCTGTCCGACGACGACTTCGCAGGCCTGCTCACCGAGACGATCGAGCATGCCTCGGTGCTCGAAGCTCAAGAATCCAGCGCCGAGAAGCTCCGCGAGATCGACGGGGCTCGGGTGCAACTTCCCGCACTCGCCGACGGCGTCGATCTCGGTGGGCTGTACGAGCTTGCCGAATACCTCACGGAACAGGGCGTGTGATGACCGAGACCACCGAGAACGTGACGGTCGGCAGTTCCAGGACCGGCCGACGCGCAGCTCCTGCCCTCGATATTTCGGCGATCATCAAGGACCCGACGGCCCGGATCGTGGTTTGTTGCGGCGCAGGTGGCGTCGGCAAGACCACGACGGCCGCGTCCCTGGCGTTGCGTGCAGCCGAAGAGGGCCGACGCGTAGTCGTCCTCACCATCGATCCGGCCCGCCGCCTCGCACAGGCCCTGGGTGTGGCCGAACTCGACAACACTCCGCAGCCGGTGAAGCTGGGTCCCGAGGCCACGGGCGAACTGCACGCAATGATGCTGAACATGCGTCGGACTTTCGACGAGATGGTCATCGAGCATTCGAGCCCTGAGAAGGCCGAGCAGATCCTGGCGAATCCCTTCTATCAAACCGTTGCCACATCGTTCTCCGGAACGCAGGAGTACATGGCGATGGAGAAGTTGGGGCAGCTGGCGTCGAACGACGCGTGGGATCTGGTGATCGTCGATACCCCGCCGTCGCGCAATGCGCTCGACTTCCTCGACGCCCCGCAGAGGCTCGGCACATTCCTCGACGGACGGATGATCCGGCTGCTCTCCGCACCCGGCCGTGGCCTGACCAGGCTCGTCGCCGGCGCGATGGGATTGGCACTGAAGGGTGTCTCCACCATCGTGGGAAGCCAAATGCTTTCGGATGCATCGGCATTCGTGCAGTCGCTCGACTCGATGTTCGGCGGTTTCCGTGAACGCGCAACGAAGACCTACGAGTTGCTACGTCAGCCGGGGACTCATTTCCTGGTGATCGCAGCGGCCGAACCCGACGCTCTGCGCGAGGCGGCGTTCTTCGTCGATCGCCTTGCGGGCGACTCGATGCCGTTGGCCGGTCTGGTTCTCAACCGCACGCACCCGACATTGACGGCTCTGCCTGCCGATCATGCGGTGACCGCCGCCGACAAACTGGAAGCGAAGGAAAGTGCGACCGAGGCCGAAGCCCTCACCGCAGCCGTTCTCCGCATCCATGCCCATCGGGCAGTGATCGCGAAGCGGGAGATCGCCTTACTGAGTCGATTCACCGCAGCTCACCCGAGGGTGCCGCTGATCGGTGTTCCGTCGCTACCGTTCGAGGTCTCGGACCTCGAGGCGCTGCGCGCGGTGGGAGATCAGCTCACTCGTAAGGGCTGATCCCCCCGATCGACCTGGATCAGACTGCTGAGTGATGCTGGCGCTGGTCTTCGAAGAACTCGGACCAGGAGTCGACGTCGGGGTGCTGCTTGAGCAGTGCGCGGCGCTGACGCTCGGTCATTCCGCCCCACACACCGAACTCGACACGATTGTCGAGAGCATCTGCTCCGCACTGCATGAGGACCGGGCAGTGACGGCAGATGGTGGCCGCCTTGCGCTGCGCGGCGCCACGAACAAAAAGTTGGTCGGGGTCGACCTCGCGGCATCGTGCCTTAGTTACCCAGGCAATTCGTGCCTCGGCCTGCTCGATGTCCAAACGGCTACTCGGGGTGGCTGTGTACATTCTGGGTCCCCTCTACAAAGTCTGACCGTCGCCATAGGGCGAGCAGCGCACCATCTCAGCCGTCCCCGCGGTAGCACGGTGAAAGCTGAGACACATTCGTGATCGAGTGTTACGTCGATCACACTGATCACAATTTAGGTAAAGAACGGCCCTAACGCAAGACGCTCGGGAGCATTTTTTGGTACGGCAGTACAAAGCGCGTGTTCAGAAGGTTTTGAACACCCCCAAAACACTGAAACCGGTTCCAATGGGTGGGCACACGTACTCTGTAGATCGTGTCGATTGCAAAAACAGTGGCGAAGCTCGCCGGAAGCTCCGCATTGGCGGGTGTCCTGGTCGCAGGGGTGATGTTCCCAGTGGCGGGCGGATTCGGATTCGCGTCCAACCGCGCCGCCGATACCGTCGACAACGTCTCGGCCGAACTGGTCGAAGGCACGGTCCCCGCGGTGTCCACCATGGTCGATGCGGCAGGCAATCCCATTGCCTGGCTCTACGACCAACGACGCTTCGAAGTCCCGAGCGAGAAGATCTCCAACAACATGAAGTTGGCGATCGTCTCCATCGAGGACCGCCGGTTCCCCGACCACAAGGGCGTCGACTGGCAGGGAACGCTGCGTGCCTTCCTCACCAACACGACGACCGGTGAAGTGCAGCAGGGCGCGTCGACACTCGATCAGCAGTATGTGAAGAACTACCAACTGTTGGTCGTGGCCAAGACGGATGCCGAGCGCCGCGCTGCCATCGAGACCACCCCGGCCCGAAAGATCCGCGAGATCCGGATGGCCCTGACGCTGGACAAGGAACTCACGAAAGACGAGATCCTCACCCGGTACCTCAACCTCGTACCGTTCGGCAACGGATCCTTCGGCATCCAGGACGCGGCTCAGACCTACTTCGGCGTCGATGCCGCAGATCTGACCGTTCCCCAGTCGGCGATGCTTGCCGGCATGGTTCAGTCCAGCTCCGCACTGAACCCGTACACGAACGTCGAGGGCGTGACCGAGCGTCGTAACACCGTGCTCGACACCATGATCACGAACATTCCGGATCGTGCCGACGAGTTCCGCGCCGCCAAGGAAGAGCCCCTCGGCGTCCTGGAAACCCCCAACAACTTGCCGCGCGGCTGCATCGCTGCAGGCGATCGCGGATTCTTCTGTGACTACGCACTGAAGTACCTCTCGGACGCCGGAATCACGCGCGACCAGATCAACGAGGGTGGTTACCTCATCAAGACCACTCTCGATCCGCAGGTCCAGGCGTCCACCAAGGCCGGACTGAACGCGAACGCGAGCGCCAACCTCGACGGCATCGCGAACGTGATGAACGTGATCAGGCCGGGCCAGGATTCACACAAGGTCATCGCGATGGCCAGCAGTCGCACGTACGGTCTCAATGCCGACGCCGACGAAACCGTCCAGGCACAGCCGTACTCCCTTGCCGGTGACGGTGCGGGTTCCGTCTTCAAGATCTTCACGACGGCTGCGGCGATGGAGAAGGGCCTCGGTATCAACGCGACGCTCGACGTGCCCAAGCGATTCGAAGCCAAGGGCATGGGTAGCGGTGGTGCGGCCGGTTGCCCGGTGTCGACCTACTGCGTGGAGAACGCCGGCAACTACCCGCCGACGCTGTCCGTGACCGACGCGCTGGCACAGTCCCCCAACACCGCTTTCGTCAAGCTCATCGAGGCAACCGGCGTCACGCCGACCGTCGACATGGCCGTCCGTCTCGGCATGCGCTCGTACGCTGATCCCAACACCTCGGGCTTCGACGAGCGCAGCATGGCCGACTTCCAGAAGGAACAGAACCTCGGTTCGTTCACCCTGGGCCCCACCTGGATCAACCCGCTCGAACTCTCCAACGTCGCGGCCACTCTCGCCTCGCACGGCAAGTGGTGCCCGCCGAGTCCCATCGATTCGGTCTTCGACCGCTACGGCAAGCCGGTGGCCGTCACCGAGCAGGGCTGTGAGCAGGTTGTCGAGCCCGGCTTGGCAGACACACTCGCCAACGCCATGAGCCGTGACGACGTCGGCGCCGGTACGTCTGCCGGAGCTGCAAGCAGCGCCGGATGGAGCCTGCCGATGTCGGGCAAGACGGGTACCACCGAGACCCACAAGTCCTCGGCGTTCCTCGGCTTCACCAACAACCTCGCTGCTGCCGTCTACATCTTCGGCGACTCCCCGACGCCGGGAGAGATCTGCTCGAGCCCGCTGCGCCCCTGCTACAGCGGCAACCTGTACGGCGGTACCGAACCGGCGAGATCCTGGTTCGCGGCAATGAACCCGGTCGCCAACAACTTCGGGCCCACCTCGCTGCCTCCGATCGACGAGAAGTACGCACGGGGATCGCAGAACGGCCAGGTTCCCGAGGTTGTCGGCCTGAGCCAGTCGGCGGCGACGTCGCGGTTGCAGGCGTCCGGCTTCACGGTCAATTCCGTGACGACGGCGTCCGGAGCACGCGCGGGAACGGTCACCGGAGTTTCGCCGTCCGGGTCCGCGATCCCGGGTTCGACCGTCACGATCTACATCAGTGACGGTTCCGTGAGGGCTCCGGCAGCACCCGCATCCCCGGCAGCTCCAGCAGCTCCGGCACCGGGCGCGACTCCCCCGGATGCGACTCCGCCCGGAGGTGAACCCGCACCGCCTGCGGGGACCCCGCCGAACTGACGGCCCTGAAAACTGACGGCTCTGAAAACAAGAACGGCCGCGATCTCCGAGTGACTCGGAGATGTGGCGCGCTTCTACAGGCGGGACTTCACTGCTGCAGAGATACGGGCGCCATCGGCCTTGCCCTTGGCCAGCGCGCTGGCGGCCTTGATGACCTGGCCCATCTGACGCATCCCCGGACGCTCACCGAGCTCCTCGGACACCTGAGCGAGGGCGGTGTCGACGACGTCGACAAGCTCGGCGTCGGTCAACGGCGTCGGCAGGTACTCGTCGATGATCTGAGCTTCGGCGCGCTCTTTCGCGGCAAGCTCACCGCGGCCGTTCTCGGTGTAGATCTCGGCCGATTCGCCGCGCTTCTTCGATTCCTTTGCAAGGACTTTGATGATTTCTTCGTCGGTGAGGACTCGTGCTTCCTTACCGGCCACCTCTTCGGTCTGGATGGCTGCCATGAGCATCCGAAGGGTGGCTGTACGTAGCGGATCCTTCGCCTTCATGGATGCAACCATGTCGGTTCGGAGGGTGGCTTTGAGCGATGGTGTCGTGTCGGACATGGTGGAAACGTTACGCGCTCGGCGTTTCGAGCGTGCCGATAGTTACCTCCGCCCGGACACAATTCTCTGTGGAATAGCTGTAAAAGGCGGCGAGAGCGACGCAGAAGAACGCCACACCCGTATCCTTGAGAGGTGTCTTCCCAGTTCCGCACCAATCTGACCCGCACCGCACTTGGTGCCGCGGGCGCCGCTGCACTAGGGATCGGGTACGCATCCGGCATCGAACGCAATGCATTTGCACTGCGTGAGGTGACGATGCCAGTCCTGGCGCCCGGTTCGTCGTCGCTGCGGGTCCTCCATCTCAGCGACCTGCACATGATGCCGAACCAACGGTTGAAACAGAATTGGTTGCGTGAGCTCGAAGGCCTCGACCCCGACCTCGTGGTCAACACCGGCGACAACTTGTCGCATCAGCGCAGCGTCCCGGCAGTGGTCCAGGCGCTCGGTGATCTGTTGGCTCGGCCGGGTCTGTTCGTCTTCGGCAGCAACGACTACTTCGCTCCGAAACCGAAGAACCCACTGAGCTACATCTTCAACAAGGACAAGCGCATCACCGGGGATCCCCTCCCCTGGGGCGATCTGCGGGCCGCGTTCACCGAACGTGGATGGCTGGACATGACCCACGTGCGCCGCGAGCTCGAAGTGGCCGGAATTCGCATCGCAGCCGCCGGCGTCGACGATCCGCACCTGAAGCGTGATCGCTACGACACCGTCGCCGGAACACCCAATCCCGTCGCCCAGCTCAAGCTTGGTCTGACGCACTCGCCCGAACCTCGAGTTCTCGATCGGTTCGCCGACGACGGTTACGACCTTGTGCTCGCCGGCCACACGCACGGTGGTCAGCTATGCCTTCCGTTCTACGGCGCGTTGGTCACCAACTGCCAGATCGATCGATCCCGGGTCAAGGGGCCGTCGAAGTGGGGCGCGCACACCCAGCTGCACGTCTCCGCGGGCATCGGCACTTCGCCGTGGGCGCCGGCGCGCTTCTGCTGCCGCCCCGAGGCAACTCTGTTGACTCTGGTTCCGGCCACCAGGCGCGAACCGGAGCACGTCTCCGCACACAGTTCCGCAGAGTCTCCAGCGTCGGTTCTACGCAACTGACCTGCGGATTTAATGTCAGTCGACTCGGTAATGTAAGCTAACCGAGGTTCGACACGGGGTGTGGCGCAGCTTGGTAGCGCGCTTCGTTCGGGACGAAGAGGTCGTGGGTTCAAATCCCGCCACCCCGACAGTGAAGAACAGTAATCGAGGCCCTTCCGCTCACGCGGGAGGGCCTCGATTGCGTTGACGATAAGGTGAAGCCGTGGCATCCCAACCAGACTTTGCGCACAACGACATGGCGAGCCGTAGCCGACGCGAGAAAGCCGTCGGCCTGGCCAAGTTCGCCTGGGATCGCGATATCAGTAGCGCAGAGTTGCTCGAGATGCCCGACGATCGACTGCGCAAACTCGCACGTGCGGCCGGCGCCAATCCGCCGAGCACGCGGGAGACCTGGACCATCGCGGCCGGACTGCTCGACGAGAAAGCTGTGTGGGCAGCCGCTAACCCTGACCGTCCCGAAGCTCGGCGTGAGCATCCGGACGAGAAGATCATGTGGGTGAAGAAGCCGATCGAGCCGTGGCTGTGACAGCCGAATTGAGCGCAGCTGTGACAGCCGAGTTCAGCACAGCTGTGACAGCCGAATTCAGCACAGCTGTGACAGCCGAATTGAGCGGAGCTGTGAAGCGGTGATCGGGCAGGTTGATGAGGTGGTCGTCGACTGCTCGTCTCCTATTGCACTGGCGAAATTCTGGGCCGGAATCCTCGGCGGACAACCAGTGGAGCGAAACACCGCGTGGGCGTTTGTCGACCCTCCAGGATGGACCCGCCTCGCGTTCCAGCGCGTACCGGAATCCAAGCTGACGAAGAATCGTCTACACATCGACGTCAGCGTGGATGACGTCGTCGCTGCAACCGAGGCCGCCGAGCGCCTCGGCGCAACTCGGGTCGGTACTGTCCAGCAGGACCCGGCCGGTACCTTTCAGGTGCTGCTGGATCCAGAGGGAAACGAGTGGTGCGTCGTCCGAAGTATCGGAAGGTGATTCACACTCCCGCTACGGTTTCGCGAGCCCAACGGTAGTCAGCCTTCCCACTGGGTGAGCGGAGGATGCTGGGTACCAGCACGATCGACCGGGGGATCTTGTACCCGGCGACGTGGGTGCGGCAGTGTTCCGACAATGATTCCGTCGCAACATCTTCGAACCCCGGCCGAACCTGCACGACAGCGGCAACCTTCTCACCGAATCGTGCGTCGGGCGCGCCCGCTACCAAAGCGTCGAAAACTGCCGGGTGAGTTTTGAGCGCCTGCTCCACTTCTTCGGGGTAGACCTTCTCGCCGCCGGAGTTGATGCACATCGAACCGCGCCCGAGCAGCACGATGGTTCCGTCGGCTTCCATCGTGCCCATGTCCCCGAGTACCGCCAGACGCACCCCGTCGACGACAGGAAAAGTTGCAGCAGTCTTGGCGGGGTCGTCGAAGTAGGCCACGGGGACATGGCCGGCCCTGGCGATGAAACCGGTTGTGCCCGAGCCTGGTTCGATGCGACGAAATTCGTCGTCGACAAGAATCTTGTTGGGGTTTGATCGAATTCGCTTTGAACCGTCCTCACCGAATTCGACGACGCCGTCGTTGCCGGATTCCGAAGCACCGAAGGCATCCTTGATCACCAGTCCCGGTAATCGGGATGTCAGTTCTGCCTTCAGGTTCGGGGAGAACAATGCGCCACCCGACCCGATCAGCTTGAGAGTCGAAAGGTCGTAGCGGCCTTCGCTTGCGGCGATGGCGTCGGCGATCGGCCGAGCAATCGCGTCGCCGACGACGGTAATTCCGGTGATCTTCTCGGCCTCGACCAGTCGCAACACTTCCATCGGATCGAAGCTGCGGGTCAGTACTCGGGGCGCTCCCATGAGGAAAGCCGTGAGCAGTGAATAGATCGCGGCTCCATGCATGAGCGGCGGGATGAGTAGCAGCACAGTCGGATTGGTGTTCGCCACGGCCGCATCCACAACCTCTTCGAGACTCCGACGCGGCGGCCCGCTGAGGTTCGCTCCGGACAGGGCTGCGAAGAAGAAGTCCTCGTGCCGCCACACCACGCCCTTGGGCATTCCGGTTGTACCGCCGGTGTAGATGATGAAATGGTCGTCGTTGCTTCGCGGGGCGAAGTCGCGGGTATCAGTCTGCGCGGCAAGGGCGTTCTCATAGTCGTCGCCGACGATCAGCACGTGGGAGATCTCCGGACACTGCGGAACCACGGCCAATGCCGTCGGCGCGAATTCCTCTTCGACGAGTAATGCCACCATTTGAGAGTTGGTGTAGATGTACAGGAGTTCTGCATCGGTGTAGCGGAAGTTGACGTTGATCGGCACTGCTCTGATCTTCAAGCAAGCCAGGAGCGCTTCGACGTACTCGACGCAGTTGCGCATATGAATACCGACGTGCTGCCCAGGCTCGACGCCGACGGACTGCAGATGATGTGCGAGGCGGTTCGATCGCAGTTCGAGTTCGGCGTAGCTCAACCGCGAATCTTCCAGAATCAAGGGAACCCGATCGGGGATCGCATCGGCAACGGCCTCGAACAGATCGGCAATGTTCAGGGTCATCGAAATCCTCACTACACGCGTCTTCGCTTACCAGTACAGGTCTTTCGCGAAGCTAACACGTTGGTCGCACCCTGTAGTCCGAATTGCGTAGCGGTCCCGCTGAGCGAGACCTGACGCGCTGCTCACCTGGCATCAACGGTGCGGATACCTCTCTGACCAAGCCCGATAGCTGGAAGGTAGGGTAGCCTAATGCATTCACGCACCACTCTCCGGAGCCGCACATCGGTCCGGGTCGCCATGGTTGCCCTGGCGACTGTTTTTGCCGCTACGGCCTGCGGTTCTTCCGACGCCGGCGGCAACGCAAACGGCAACACCGATGTCGCAACCGGCGGCAAGCTGTTCAGCACCGCCGACACGGATACCGCGAAGCTCGGCAGCGATGCTGTGCCCGGCGAGTTCCCACGCACCATCACCCATGCTCTGGGCGAGACCACCCTCGAGGCCAAGCCGACCCGTGTCGTCGTCCTCGACAGCGGCGAACTCGACGAGGTCCTCTCGCTCGGGATCACCCCGGTCGGCATCGCCAGCCCGGAAAGTGCCGCCGGTCAGCCGTCGTACCTGGCTGACAAATTGGTCGGCGTCCCCGATGTCGGCACGACCAACAACCTCAACCTCGAGGCGATCACCGCACTGCAGCCAGATCTGATCCTCGGCAGCAAGCTGCGCCAGGACAAGCTTTACCCGCAGCTCTCGGCAATCGCGCCGACGGTCTTCAGCATCCGCCCCGGCTTCCCGTGGAAGGAGAACTTCCTCCTTGCCGGTGACGCACTCGGCGAGGAGACCAAGGCCGAGCAGGTTCTCAACGACTACCAGACGCACGCGGATCAGGTCCGTGAGTCGATCGACGGTTCGCCGACTATCTCGCTGGTTCGCTTCATGTCCGGGAAGCTGCGCCTGTACGGCAACCTGTCGTTCATCGGCGTCATCTTGAAGGATGTCGGCCTGCCACGCCCGGCGATCCAGGACATCAACGAGTTGGCCGTCGAGGTCAGCCCGGAAACGATCACCGAGGCAGAGGGTGAACGAATCTTCTACTCCAGCTACGGAAATCCCGCAGACACCGGTCAGACCACCGTTGTCGCCGGTCCGCTGTGGGCAAGCATGGACGCAGTCAAGGAAGGCCGCGCCACCGAGGTGAGTGACGAGACCTGGTTCCTGGGCCTCGGCCCGACAGGCGCAGGCCTGGTTCTCGACGACCTGCAGGCCAAGCTCGGCAAGTAGCCGTCACCGACACAAAAAAGCCGCCCGACTCTCCGGAGTCGGGCGGCTTTTTTGTTCAGCGGTTGTCCTGCTCGAGGTGTTCGTTCATCGTCGAGTGCAGGTCGACGAGAAATTCCTCGAATCGACTGAGCAGTTCGGGCGGGTATTTCTCCATCATGGCGTCGAGTCGCACGGCAAGTGGGCCGAAAAACTCGTCCGCGAGGTCCTGCACATGCGCACTGCTGTGCAGCGTGACCACGCGACGGTCTGCATTCTCACGGGTCCGGACGATATGTCCCGCCTTCTCCAGGCGGTTGAGCAACGCGGTGGTTGCGCCCGACGTCAGCGAGATCCGCTCTCCGAGGCGGGCGGGCGAGAGCGGCGCCCCCTTCTCCTCGGCAGCTGTGATTTCCATCAAGGCAGTCGCGTCGGTGGAATGCAGGCCGAGCCACGACGCGAATCGATGACTGAATTCGGTGAACGTCCCACCGTACGCGCGGAATTCGTCCATCAGCCGCTCCCGCTCCACGGAGATGTCGCGCGGTGCTTCCACCCCGTGATCCCACCTTTCCTGTGCCAGACGGCGGCCGGTCGAGCCCAGCGCGCACGTTGACAACTTACCGCCTCAAATATACCTTCACTGTGAAGTTACTTCACAATGGAGGTTTATTCGTGAACATCTCACCCACCACTCGCAAGTGGTTGGGCCTGATCGCCATCGCACTCGGCGTGGCACTGATCGTCGTCGACACCACTATCGTCAACGTCATAGTTCCCTCGATCATCGAAGATCTCGGAATCAACTCCGTTCAGGCTCAATGGATCCAAGAGTCCTACGCAATCGTGTTCGCGGCGCTCCTGCTATTGGTCGGCAGAGTTGCGGACCTGGTCGGCGCCCGTCGCATCTTCATCGCCGGTGTCGTCGTGTTCGGCGCAACGAGCCTACTGGCCGGACTGGCACCGAACGGCGGCCTGCTCATCCTGGCGCGATTCCTGCAGGGCGCCGGCGCGGCCATGATCCTGCCCACCTCACTGTCGCTTCTGAACGCGATGTTCACCGGCAAAGCCCGCGGCCAGGCCTTCGCAGTCTGGGGTTCCACCATCGGTGCTGCTTCCGCCCTCGGCCCACTACTCGGCGGCTGGCTTGCCGAACATGCCTCGTGGCGTTGGGCATTCGGCATCAATATTCCGCTTGCTGCGCTCATTCTGATCGGCGCAGTGCTGTTCATCGCGCCCTCACCCCGCACCGCTGGGCGCATCGACGCCACCGGAGCAGCACTGTCCATCGCCGGCCTTGGCCTGCTCGCCTTCGGCCTCGTCGAGGGACGTACGTATGGGTGGCTGACGACGAAGGAACCCTTCGATCTGTTCGGCCTGTCATGGTCCAGCGGACCGTCGCCGGTTCTGGTGGCGTTGGTTCTCGCCGTTCTGTCGCTCGGTGCGTTCGCCTACCGTCAAACCATGCTCACCCGCAGCGACGATCCGTCGCGGGCGCTGATGGACGTACGACTGTTCTCCATCTCGTCGTTCCGCAACGGCAACATCGCGACGCTGATCATCGGGCTCGGTGAGTTCGGAATCGTTGCGGTGCTTCCTCTCTGGCTTCAGTTCACGCTCGGGTACAGCGCACTCCAGGCAGGGCTCGCGCTGGTTCCCATTGCCATCGGCAGCTTCGTCGCCAGTGGTGCGAGCTTCGGAATGGCGTCGAAGGTCTCGCCGTTGGGCTTGGTCCGTATCGGTTTGGCCCTCGAAGCGCTCGGTCTCGCCGGTCTCGGATTCATCGCGGCGACAGACAGCCCCTGGTGGACTATCGCCGCAGTGCTCTTCTTCTACGGCATCGGTGTCGGTTTTGCGACTGCGCAGGTGACCAACGTCGTGCTCGAGGAGATTCCCGAGCAGAGCGCCGGTCAAGGCTCCGGCATTCAGAGTGCGTTCCGCCAACTCGGATCCGCACTGGGCATCGCTGTCCTCACCACGGTCTTCTTCAGCACTCTCAATTCCACGCTGAACAACGACCTCACCGAATCCGGTGTCGACCAAGCTCAGGCTGATCAGTTGACGCGTGCTGTCACCGACAGCGCGGGCGCCGCCATCGACTCGCTGGCCGGGTCACCGAGCACCGCTTTCGTCGCCGACGCTGCACAGTCTGCAATGACTCACGGGATCACACTCGGCGGATACCTTGCGGCCGGATTTGTCGTGGTCGGCCTGATCGCCACCGCGCTCATCCCGAACAAGCCTGCCCCGTCGACCGAGGAGGAAACAAAGGCAGCAGCCGACGCCTGACGGCCGGATCGGTGCAGTACGGTGCCGGTATGCGATTGCCCTGGTCACGGTCAGCACCGTCACGGTCAGCACGGTCACGTCAGCCTGCAACGGTGCTCAGCGCGGCCGACATCGTGGCCGTCCGTGAGCAAGCACGCGAATTGGTAGTCCCCGGGTTCGCGACGTTCGATGAAATCTGCGAAGCCGCCCGAGACTGTGTCGAGGGCGGTTTCGAGAACGATGAACTCGGCAGACAGATCGACGCAGTAGTGCGTGAGGTCTGGGACCGAAGGCTCGGGGAGCAGACCCAGTGGGCGGGTCCCGGCGACTTCGAGCGCGTATCCGCCGCCTTCGCAGAACTCGAGCGCAACGGCATCGTGGCCCGCATGAACTTCACCTGCTGCATGCAGTGCGGCACTACCGAAATCGACGACGAACGCACGCCGTCCGAACCGGACGAGAACGGGTATCCCTTTGCTCAGTGGGCGTACACGTTCTTCCACATGCAAGATGCGGAGCGTCTCGGCGACGAGCCGTCCGATCTCTACTTGTCCTACAGTGCGTTTCGTCCGGCCCACGATCTCGATCCCGCGCTGGTCTCCGCCGCGTTCGGCGGCGACGAAACCGCCAAGGCACAGATGATCGCGCACACCGATCAGACCGTCGGGCGCCAGGTAGCCGACGCACTCCGAGCCCAGGGACTGAGCGTCGACTGGAACGGTGACAACAATCAGCGCATCCGCATCTCCGACGTGCGCTGGCGCAAACCACTACCGCAGTAGGAGATTCAGCTGGGTGGCAAGACGCGGTCGATGAACGTATTGCTGAAGACGCGGTGCGGGTCGTGTTCGTCCAGAGTGGCGAGAGCGAAGTCCCAGTTCCCGTCGCCACCGGCACGGAAGGTGGCAGGCACTGTGCTGGTGAGGAATTCGTCGTCCTGGTACGCAGCTTGATCGGTGAATGCCCATCCCTTGGACCACTCCGGACGGAAAGTCGCGTAATCGCCGGAGTAGTTCGCGACCATCCACCGTTCCATCTCGCGAAGGAACGCGGGCAATCCCGCGGTGCCGGGAATCGAGACCACGTTCATCCAGATCGCCGTATCCCAGTCCTGACGATCCGCCCGGGGCCGCACCGCTGACAGATCCGGCACGCCGGCGCTGTCGACAAGGACTTCGCCACTGTCATCGACACCACAGAGACGCACTTCGAACGGCATGTTGACGGGATACTGCCCCAGCGACGCGTAGTGCGTCATTCGCTCGTTCAACCAACTCGTCATCTCGTGGACGACTCGGCCGATGTTGGACCGCTTGGTGATCACCGCGCCGCCGCCCGCTACTACGCGCAACGTCGTGTGCCGCAGGTAGAACAGAACATCTTTTGACCAGCCCCACAGATCGTCGGTGTCGGTCAGCGCCAATCCTGCTGCTACAGCTCCGAACTGAGAGGCGCCGAACAGCGGTGTCGCAGCTTGAAGGCCCTGCGCCACCATCCCCAACGGGGTGGTGACTTCTTCGGGAATCGCGTCGGAGAAGAAGTAGTTGTACGGCCCGCTCACCTCTCGGGACTCCGGTGGTTTGACCGGGGTCGGCGTCCAGACCTTGAGCCACGGTGTTTGCGTGAACGGGAACCAGATCGCCTCCACCCGTCCGGATTTCTCGACAAAACTCTCGTAGGTACGCCCTGGCGAACCGGGAGCAGCAAAGAGTTCTTGCCACGGAATGTCGGTGAAACTCTGGCACCGCAGCCGATAATTCTCCCCGGCTTGCAGCGTCACGGAGGTGACGAAGGTTCGGCCCAGGTGAGTCAGGAAAGCCGTGATCTCGTCATCTGATCGGTGAAAAGTCTTCAGCCCGTAGCGATTGCTGCCTTCGTCCCACGCCACCACCGTGATCTCGGTGATCAGGTTGCTCAGCGACCCGTACGACTGGCCAGGGGTAATCGTCTCCCCCACCGCCGGATACGTTGCCCCGTGAGCGCCGATCGCCAGTGCCCCGGCGATGGACAGCTCACCGATCGCCGGAGAGTTGGCCCACCCGAGCCCCTCGCGCTCGAGCGCTGTCAGAATCGCTTCGATACTGGCGCCGGCGCCCGCCGTGACTGTTGCGGGCGTGCCGTGCTGCACCACAACCGAATTCAAGTTCGCCATCGTATCGACCAGCAGAACTCGATCCGAAGGCGCGCCGGGCACCACCGTCAACGGACTCCACCCGTGCATCGTTCCCTTCGCACGAACTGTGTACCCGTTGTCGAACGCCCAGTTGGCGAGGGCGACGACGTCGTCGCTGTGACGCGCCGTCGCCGTCCACACACTCTCGAGCATGATTTCTCGCGACCAGTTCGCGTATGCCTGCTGTGACAACGGAATGTCCGACGGAAATCCGGGCGGTGGCGCGATGGTCGATGCCGAGCCCCAGGGAACAGCTCCCGCCGGTGCCCAGGAAATACCCGCGAGAGCAGCTGCGCCGACACTCGCTGCGAGAAATCCGCGCCGGCTCACACCGTCTTCTCTCGAGCTGTGCTCCGCCTTGCGCTCTGCTTGATGCACCACTGCTCACTCCGTCAGCCGACTCGGTTCATGTCAGGGACGAACGTAGAACAAATATGATTACGATGCCAGTGGTTCCGTAATAAAAGATTTAGATGCTCACTGCACCATCGGAGCGAAGACGGCGTAGATCGCTTCCGGGGCGCCGTCGAAAGCACTGATGATCAACCAGGCAGTCAGGACCGTCAGCGCCGGCCCGATCAGAATCTTCTCGAGGTTCCCACCTGCGCGGATGGACAGAAATGACGGCAGCCGTTGTTCCCACCACCGCTTGCCGCCGAGCGGAATCAGGGGCGCGAGAAACGGCACCCCTTCCTTGGTGATCGCATCGCCGAGACAGTGTGTGGCGCAGCCCAGTGCCACTGCAACACCTAGCCCGGTGGATCCGGCCTCACTCGGATACCACTGCCAGGTGAGAGCCGAGAGCACCAACGCAACGGCGGAGACGGCGAGCCAACCCTTCTCCTTGGCCAATTCACCCGCCAATCCTCGGATCGCCAACCCGAGGCAGAAGAACAGCGTGATGATGATGGCGGGCTTCCCGAACTGAACAACCAGCGCCGAGACCCCGGCCCCAAGACCGGCGGCAAACAGCGCGGTGTGCGTGAGCGTCCGATGTCCACCACGACGCTTGCCGTCCTTCTTGCCTTTGGTGATGCGGTAGAAGGTCACCGAAATTGCGTCGATACCTTTGGCCAGCGCTTTGCTGAGAGGACCGAATGATCGGGAAACCGTCGACTGACCGGTATCGAGGTCGGGAAGCAAGGCGGCTCCCGCGCACACACCGGCAAAGGTCAAGGTTTCAGCGGTGGATGTGGGCCCTCCCCAATCGAGAGGCAACAACTCTGCAACCACCAACCCCACGGCAGCACCGGACATCGCGTGGGTGGGGCCCATGACCATGAAACACAACACCTTTCGAAACGCGCCCCGCATCAGGCCGTACCGCACCCTCTGCAAGACACCACACACATGACGCCGTCGGCGACGGTCTCGGCATGCTCGCCGAGACCGCCCCGAACGTAGCAAGTGCTACCGACAGGGTTGACCAACCTCCGGACCCGGTTGAGTACGGCCGTACCGTTCCAGGTCAAAGCGGTTCATGCGGAGCTTTTTTCGCTCGTCAGCCCGCAGCAACCGCGCATGACAGGGCAACGCCTTCCTCCAGCGGAGCGACGCCTGCCATGTTGAGCACCTCTGCCGGAACACCCTCGATCGCCGGAGCCCATTCGACGGTCGGCAACGCCGGCACCCCTTCACGCGCAATGAATGTCGCGGCGTCGCCAGGGACTTCGATCGTGATTGCGGCTGTGCCCGCCTCCTCGGCGCGCACAACCTTGCCCTCGTCGATGAGCTTCTGCAGCTCCTCGTCGGAAATCGGCGTCGCGGCACCACACGCTACTTCCGGTGCCACACCTGCCTCTGACGGAGCGGTCGCGATCGATCGCACCGCCACCGGCGACCCGTCGGAAATCGGGTTGGAAGCCCAGGCGATTCCCGGCGCCACGGCCATACCGAGGACCGCCACCGACGCCACCACCACACCGGTCCGGCTGGCCCGCTTGCCGTTCACTTTCAATCGCGTCATCGTTGTTCTCCTTGATCGAACGTTTTCGAATTCTCGGCGCGGTCGCATCCGAGAAACCCGAGGTTATGAAGCCAACACTGCAGATCTGTTGTCGGTTTCTTAGGAGTTGATGAGAATGCGGCGGCCCTCGCTCCGAGCGAGGCCCCAGGTCGCAATCCGATGGCACCATGGCTGGAGTGAGTACACGCGAGCGCATCCTGATCGTTGACGACGACGCGAAGGTTCTGAATTCGCTCGAACGTGGACTCCGATTGTCGGGCTTCGACACGGCAACTGCCGTCGACGGACGATCTGCCTTGTCATCGGTGAACAAGCAATGCCCGGCCGCACTCGTTCTCGACGTCAACATGCCCGGCCTCGACGGCGTCGGAGTGGTAACCGCCCTGCGCGCGATCGGCAACGAGGTTCCGATCTGCGTACTCAGCGCCCGAAGTTCCGTGGGTGACCGCATCGCGGGGCTGGAGGCGGGCGCCGACGACTACCTCACCAAGCCCTTCGAATTGGCCGAGCTCGTCGCCAGACTGCGCGCATTGCTACGACGCACGACGCGAGCCACTCCGTCGGTCGACCATCCGATCACGGTGGGACCGCTGACGGTCGATCTCCGTGGCCATCGAGCACACATCGACGGTAGGCGAATCGAACTCACCAAAAGAGAATTCGACCTGTTGTCGGTACTCGCCGAGCATGCCGGTGTCGTACTCAGTCGCGCACAACTCCTGCGACTCGTCTGGGGTTACGACTTCGCGGCCGACACCAATGTCGTCGACGTCTTCGTCACCTACCTACGCAAGAAACTCGAAGTCGACGGGGCGCCCCGCGTGATCCACACGGTGCGCGGAGTGGGCTTCGTCCTGAGGGCCGAACGATGAAGCGGCCGCTGTCACTTCAGACCCGGGTAGCCATCGCGTCGGGCCTGGCCGCCGGAATCGTGATTGCCGCGATCGGAATTGCGTTCGCGGTCTTCCTGCGCGTCAACGGATCCGAACAACTCGAACGCACTCTCGATTCCGTCACCCTGGGCGTCGCAGCGAGTGCGCCGAGCCCCCTGTTCATCGAAACACCAACTGCAACCACAGAACCATTCGTGGTCAGCCCTGGATTCAACGCCACGACCGTCAGCGCCTTGGCTACCACCGATGTTCGCAGTCGGGATGTTCTCGTGCCTGGCGACAGCGGCGCCGCACTGGCCGTCAGCATCCCTGAAGACCCACTGACCCAGGCAATCCGTGAGCAGCAGTTCCAGGTGGCCGCTGCTGCAGTGGTCGCCATCCTTGCCGCGGCCGGGCTCGGCTGGTTCCTCGCAGGCCGCGCCGTCCGGCCTCTACAGCAATTGACCGAGACCACCAGTTCGATCGGCAACAACCTCGACGTCGAAGGACTCTCGCGCCGGGCACCGTCGGTGCGCGGAACGCGCGAAGCCGAAGAACTGTCGGAGGCAATCCACAGCATGCTCAGTCGCATCGAAACCGATAGAAGCCGCACCGAAGAGGCGTTGGAGTCGGCGCGCGATTTCGCTCGCGTCTCCGCCCACGAACTACGCACACCTCTCACGTCGATGCGTACCGATCTCGAAGTTCTCGCAACACTGGATCTCACGGAAAGCCAACGCCGCGAACTGTCCAGCGAGTTGTTGGAGGCGCAGCGCCAGATCGAGCGCACCCTGACCGATCTCGAGACGCTCGCCCTGGGTGAAGTGGCCGATCCGGAGGATTGTGCCGACGTCGATCTCGTGGAGGTTGCCGATCGCGCCGTCGCTGACGCCGGCCGTTTGCACCCTCAGGTCGACGTTCGTTTGAAAGCACCGGAAGAACTTTCGGTTCAGGCCTTTCCCGCGGGCATCCGTCTGGTGTTGACCAACGCCGTCACCAACTCCGTTCGGCACGGCAATGCCGACGAAGTCGAGATCACCGTCCGATCAGGGGCTGCCACCGGTTCGGCGACGGTATACGTCGACGACAACGGCACCGTGATCGCGCCGTCGGAACGCGAAGCGATGTTCGAACGATTTGTTCGTGGTACCGGCGCCGGCGACGCCGGAAGCGGTTTGGGGTTGGCCCTCGTCGCGCAGCAGGCGCGGCTGCACGGCGGTAGCGCGCGACTCGACGCGAGCCCCCTCGGCGGAACTCGATTGATTTTCTCGATCAACCCAATTCGACATGCAGAGCCTCGAGCAGTGGCTTGGCTGCCTCGTCGAAGAATCGGTCTTGGGTATCTCCACCGATCTGTACCAGCGCCACATCGGTGAACCCAGCATCGGTGTACGCCTTGACTGCCTCCACGATGACATCGAGATCAGGACCACACGGAATACTTTCCGCCACATCCTCTTTGCGCACGAACTGAGTCGCACCTGCGAAACTCGCCGGTGTGGGTAGTTCGGAGTTCACAGACCACCCTCCACCGAACCACCGGAACTGCTGATGAGCGCGAGCGATGGCCGTGTCGCGATCAGGATCCCACGAGATCGGAATCTGACCGATGGTCCGGCCTGCTGGCGCCAACCCGTACGCCCGGCCGTGAACGTGCTTCCACTGGTGCACCAGATCCGAATCCGGTTGCACGGCAATCAGGTCATCGGCCATCGGACCGAAACGCTCGACGGACTTGTCGCCGGACATGGCCAGCGCCAGGGGAACCGGGTTCTCCGGGAGATCCCAGATCCGCGCGGACTGAACGTCGAAGTACTCCCCCTTCCAGCTCACCAGATCCCCGGCAAGCAGTGCACGAATGATGCTCACTGCCTCCTGCAGCATGTCGTGCCGGGTGTCGACGGACGGCCACCCCTCGCCGACCACATGCTCGTTAAGGCTCTCGCCACTTCCCAATCCCAGTGTGAAGCGCCCGTCCGCGAGGATCTGGATCGTCGCGGCTTTCTGCGCGACCACGGCAGGGTGGTACCTGACGGTCGGACAAGTCACATACGTCATCAACCCGACTCGCTCGGTGGCATGGGCAACTGCTCCCAGCACCGACCAGGCGTAAGGCGCATGCCCCTGCTCGGTCAGCCACGGCGAGTAATGATCACTCATCACTTCGAAGTCGAAGCCGACTTCTTCGGCCCGAACTGCATGGCGGACCAGTTCTTTCGGGCCGGCCTGTTCGGTCATCAAGGTATAGCCGAATCGTGCCATCACTGATCAACTCCCGGTATCTAGGCCTGAAACGAGTTCGGAAATCACACTGCCGTCGAGGTGGTCGAGAAGGTCGCGGGCGTCGTCGTACACCGTCGCCGCACCCGCGCCTTCGAGTTCGTCGGTCGACATGCCGCCGCTGCGCACTCCCACAGCCACAACGCCCGCCGATGTCGCCGCCTTCATGTCCCAGACGGCGTCTCCGACCATGACCGCATCGCCCGCGTCGACACCTGCCTTCGCGAGCGCGATTTCGATCAGGTGCGGATCAGGCTTGGCCTCGTCGACGGATTCCGAAGAGGTCGCGGCGTAGATCATTTCGTCGATGTCGAGCGTCTGGCGCAACAACTCCAGTTCGTCGTCGGGCGCCGAGGTAGCGAGCACGACGTGCAGTCCGAGCGAGTGAACTCGGCGGATCAATTCGCGCGCTCCCGGCAGTACTCGGAGACGGTCAGCCGACTGCCGGTAGTACTTGGTGTGAAGTTCCTTGGCCCGTGGCCCGCACCCGTCGATGTCTTCGCCGAGCAACGTCTCCAGTAGTTGGTCGCCGTCCATACCGATGCTGCGGTGCACCCGCCACGCGTCAACCGGGCGACCTACCTCGAAGAAGGCTCGCGACCACGCTTCTACATGCAGATAGTTGGAATCGACGAGCGTTCCGTCGATGTCGAAGAGAACTGCACCTGTTGCCATGGGAATTGACTGCCCAACACCTCGGTTCGCGAAACTTGTGCCCCGAGCATTCTCCGCTCGAGAAGCGGATCATGGAGAGTGCGGACAGCAGAAGTGCACGTCGAACAGGGGTGTCGTCATGGAGTCAGTGGTTGTGTTCCTTCTCGCATGCTTCGTCTACTGGTTCGCACTGCTGTAGTTGGGCAGACAAAAACGGACCGCTGCCGGGAAGTGATTTCCCTTGCAGCGGTCCGCATTCGGTAAACCTAGGCGATGCTCATGTCAGCGGGTCACTGACCTGCGCGTACACCTTCTTCGACGCGCTTGCCCAAATCTGCGTCGACGTTCTTCCAGTACTCGAAGACACGCAGTAGAACTTCTTCGCTGACGCCCGCAAGGGCGTGGCCGACGATGTTGCTCACCAGGCGCTCACGAGCTGCGTCGTCGAGAACTTCACGGACCAGCGTTCCGGCCTGCGTGAAGTCGCCGTCCTCGGCGTGCTCGATGTATCCGGCGCGCACTGCCTTGCCGTCGAACGACCACAGGCCTTCGTCACCGGCAACAGACGGATCGGCGTGAGGTCCGCCGTACGAGTTGGGTGCGTACACCGGCGTCGACGGGGAATTGAAGCTGTAACGCATGGCGCCCTCCTTGGAGTAGGAGTTCACCTCGTTCTTCGGCGCGTTGACCGGCAGGTCGGCGTAGTTGGTGCCGATGCGGTAACGATGTGCGTCGGCGTAGGAGAAGACGCGGCCCAGAAGCATCTTGTCCGGGCTGAATCCGATGCCGGGCACCACGTTCGACGGCTCGAAGGATGCCTGCTCGATCTGCGCGAAGAAGTTCTCCGGGTTACGGTTCAGCGTCCACTTGCCGACCTCGATCAGCGGGTAGTCCTTCTGGGACCAGACCTTGGTGAGGTCGAACGGGTTGAAGCGGTAGCCTTCGGCCTCGTCGACCGGCATGATCTGAACCTTGAGGGTCCAGCTCGGGAAATTACCGGCCTCGATGGCGTTGTACAGATCCGCGCGGTGGTAGTCGGGATCGCTACCGGCGAGGCTGTCTGCTTCTGCCTGTGTCAGGAACTCGATGCCCTGATCGGTCTTGAAGTGGTACTTCACCCAGAAGCGTTCACCCGCAGCGTTGACCCACTGGTAGGTGTGCGATCCGAAGCCGTCCATGTTGCGCCAGGTCTTCGGGATACCGCGGTCACCCATCAACCAGGTCACCTGGTGAGCCGTTTCGGGACGCAGAGTCCAGAAGTCCCACTGCATGTCGTGGTCACGAAGACCGGAGCCTGGCAGTCGCTTCTGCGAACGGATGAAGTCGGGGAACTTGATGGCGTCCTTGATGAAGAACACCGGGGTGTTGTTGCCGACGAGGTCGTAGTTTCCCTCTTCGGTGTAGAACTTCATCGCGAAACCGCGCGGATCGCGCCAGGTGTCCGGGCTGCCCTGCTCACCGGCGACGGTGGAGAAGCGGACGAGCGACTCGGTCTTCTTACCCGGCTGCAGGAACGCGGCCTTCGTGTACTTGCTGACGTCGTGTGTGATGACGAGTTCACCGAAAGCGCCGCCGCCCTTGGCGTGGACGATGCGCTCCGGGACACGCTCGCGGTTGAACTGCGCGAGCTTCTCGATCAGGTAGTGGTCGTGAAGGAGCACCGGCCCCTGAATACCCGCGGTCAGCGATTCGTCATCACTTGCGACCGCGATACCGAAATTGTTGGTGGTGGGCTTGGTCATGGCGAAGCCTCCTAGCGTTGTGGGCTGGGCGTCAGAGGAGCGGGGCTGCATCCGAGCCGAACGCATGGGCTGCATGCGAAGGGGCTGGCTCGGAGGTTCTGGACGCATCAATTCGATTCTGCGAGACCGTGTCCGACGCGGTGTCGGATTCGGCAGAATTCTTCAGGCAATCTTCGCAACGGCCCCAGAACACGACCTCGGCTTCGTCGATTTCGAAGCCGTGATTATCGGAAGGTTCGAGGCAGGGAGCTTGGCCGACAACACAATCGACGTCGACGACCTTGCCGCAGCCGCGACAGACGAGGTGATGGTGGTTGTCACCAGTTCTCGTCTCGAACCGTGCGGGTGAACCCGCCGGCTCGATGCGTCGCAGCAATCCTGCGTTCACGCATGCCTTGAGCACGTCGTAAACGGCCTGTGTGGATACCGATCCGAGCTGCTGCCGCACGAGTGCTGCAACAGAATCGGCGTCTGAATGCGGTTGGGCTGTAACCGCATCCAGCACGGCGAGGCGCGGAGCGGTGATCCTCAACCCGACGGCGCGAAGTTGCGCTCGGGGGTCGAAGTCATGCTCTCCGTCTCGCATGTTTCCCAGTATGCCGCTTTTCTGGAATTAGTCAAGAAAAGGATTGCCTAAGTTGAATCGAGACCGGCGTCACACCCGGTGACATCACATCCAATACGTCGCACGCAGCGACTCACCCCAGGACGAACCAGATCGCCTTGACCGTCTGATCTGTCTCGTTGCGCAATCGGTGAGGAACATTCCCGACCAGGTGGATCGCTTCGCCCGACTTGAGCAGCCGACGCATTCCGTCGATGTCGATAGTCAGAGTCCCTTCCAGCACGTACCCGTAGTCGTCACCCGAGTGGGTCTGCGGTGCGTCGCCCGGCGCAGAGTCGGCGCCGGGCTCGTACTCCGTGAGGAGGAACTGGACGTGATGGTTCTCAGGAGTATTCGCCAACCGTTGCCAGCGGACACCCGATCGGAATGTGAGGCAGTCGGAAATGCGCGGCTCGTGGGTCTTCGATTCGGACTCGGATTCACGTTCCGGATCGACGCTGTTGCCGAGCAATACGTCCAACGACAGGTTGAGTTCGGTCGCGATCGCAAAAAGCGTGTTGACCGCCGCCTGACTCTGTCCCAGTTCGAACTGGGACAGGAACGACGGTGATACGCCGAGTCGCCTCGCCAGTTCGCGAACCGGGATTCCCTGTCGCGTGCGTTCGGCACGAACCGTCTTACCTACCGACGTCCCCAAACCGTTGTCCTCCGCCTTCTGTTTGCGCGCCGCCGCCTTGGTCGGCGCCGTCTTCTTCTGGGCCGTCGTCTTTTGGGGAGTCGTCTTGCGCGGTTGCGATTTCTTCGATGCAGCCGCTGTCGACTCAGCCGCCTTACGAGGTGGCTTTGCGCCGGTTGCCGTCATGTCCGAACTCGCTTCCGTAGGTCTCGGGGACCGCCTGTGCGGAGCCCAAGCCTAACGCTCGACGCAGGAGAAACTTCTGAACCTTCCCACTCTCCGTCCGAGGAAGCGACGCAACGGTCTCGACTCTCTCCGGAGCCTTCTGAACAGCAAATCCTTCGGACAGCAGGAAGATCCGCAGGTCTCGAACGCTTGGTGGTTCACCGTGCGGAACGACAAAGGCGCACGCGCGCTCCCCCAGTTCCTCGTCCGGATACCCGACCACTGCCACCTCTGCCACATTCGGATGAGCCTCGAGGACCCACTCGATGTCGGCAGCACTGAATTTCTCCCCTCCCCGGTTGATGATGTCCTTGATCCGCGAAGTGATCCGGATCTGACCTGGCCCGTCCACGGTGGCAACGTCGCCAGTCCGGAAATAGCCGTCCTCGGTAAATGATTCCGCGTTGATCGAGCTGTCGACGTAGCCGACGAACAGTTCCGGACCACGCACCAACAGCTCGTCGTCTTCGCCGAGCCGGAACTCGTTTCCGCCGATCACAGCTCCTTCGTCCTCGGCCTGCAGACCGATGTCACCGAAAGGATCACCCATCACGAGGGTCGGAAGTTCCGTCGATCCGTAGGTACGAACAACCGCTGTCCCCATCACGCGGTGGGCTCGACGTACCAGCTCGGGCGGAATCCCGGCCCCACCACACACGAATCGAGTCAGATGGGATCGTCGATATCCGTCCTCCTCGTAGGCGTCGGCAAGACCGCGGAGAAACGGTGTCGCGCTCACGGTGAACGTGCATTGTTCGCGCTCGATCAACGCAACTGCCTCCGCGGGATTCCAGCGTTGCATCAGAACCGTCGAGCAGGCTGCCGCTGCGGGAAGAACGACCGCATACGACATTCCGGTGATGTGGGGCAACGGCGAAGGCATGAAGATTCGGTCCTGCGAATCCACGCCGCAATGCGCGATCATGCTCGAACTCTCGGCCATCAGGGTCCGATGAGTGTGCAGAACGCCTTTCGGAGCCGAAGTGGTTCCCGACGTGTAGAGAACGAGGGCGACGTCGTCGGGATCCGCGCGGTGGTCGGGCCGGTTCGCCTCCATCCCGAAGTCCAGAAAGTCGTCGAACGTGGTGCGCCGCAACCCACCTTCGCCTCGAGCCTCCACCAGAAGAACCTCTCGGCCCAGATCACGGAGCACAGTCCCGAGTTGCTCGACGTGACGATATCCGCGGTATTCCTGCGGGGCGACGATCACCGACGGCTCAGCTTGCTCGATGATGAAGGACAGCTCGTGTGCGCGGTAAATCGGGACCACCGGCAGGAGAATGCCGCCGGCAAGCCACGTGCCCCAGGCCGCAACCACGGATTCCCACCAGTTCGGCAGCTGAACGAGTACCACTTCTCCAGGCTCGAATCCCGATTTATGCAGTGCGCCTGCAAAGCTCGTTGCAGCGTCCACCAATTCCTGGTAAGTCCACCGCACACTCTCGTCGACAAGGGCCAGTGCTTCGGGATCTCGACGCAGTGCGTCGAGAAGCATCTCGGGCAGCACCCCGCCACCGGTCATTGCCCGCGGACGGGTAGCGCTCAGCACGACATCACCCGCCGAACGGCTGCAACGATGTCGTCAGGTCCGACTTCCCACTCACGTTCGAGCACCGGCGCATAGGGCGCGGGCGCGTACCGTGCTCCCACCCGCACCACCGGCGCGTCCAGAGAATAGAAACCGGAATCCACCGCCATGGCTGCGATCTCGGCTCCGACACCGAAGTCCACCACCGCTTCCTGGGCGACGACCATCCTGTTGGTCCGACCGAAGGATTCGAGAATCGTCTCCCGATCGAGCGGAGCAATCGTTCGTAGATCGATGACCTCCGCATCGATCCCTTCCTCTGTCAACGTCTGCGCCGCAACCAAAGCGTGCATTGCCATACGCGACCACGAGACGATGGTGACGTCCGAACCTGGTCTCGTCACCGCTGCCTTTCCGATCGGAACCCGAAAATCCTTGCTCGGCAACGAACTTTTCTTCTCGTACAGCAGTCGATGCTCGATGAACATGACCGGGTTGTCGTCCTCGATCGCTGCCCGCAACAACCCGTATGCATCCGCGCCCGAACTCGGCATGAGCACAGTCAGTCCCGGTATGTGCGCCAACAGCGCCTCGAGACTCTGCGAATGCTGCCCACCCGACGATCTGCCGGAACCGAACTGCGTCCGCACCACCAACGGCAGACTCACTGCGCCGCCCGTCATGAACCGAAGTTTTGCCGCCTGATTCATCAACTGATCCAGGCACACCCCGAGGAAGTCGAGGTACATCAGTTCCACGACGGGCCTACGGCCCGCCATCGCGGAGCCGACGGCAAGACCCATGATTGCCGATTCGGAGATCGGCGTATCGAGCACTCGACCCGGATACTCCGCGGCCAATCCCCTGGTCAGACCGAAAACATTTCCGCCGGCAACGTCGATGCCAGCAAGAAACACATCCGGATCGGCTGCCAGAGAGTCGTCGAGCGCCGCTTTGATGATCTTGGACTGGGACACCGCCGCACCACCCGCGTCGACACTCACGTCGAGGTGGCCCGGCGGATAGACACGTCGCGGTGAATAGATGTACTCCATCACGCTCGACGCCTCCGGTTGCGGCGACGCCCGCGCGAAACGCTCCGCCTCGTCGACCACCGCCCTCACCCGCTTGTCCACCAGATCGAGGACATCGTCCCCGATGCCTCGCTCCCGGAGTCGGCCCCGCGTCACCGTCAGTGGATCGGCCGCGAGAATGTCTCGGGTCATCTCGTCCTTGTCGCGGTACACCTGCGGATCGCCCTCGTAGTGCCCGTGCACCCGCAGGGTCGTGACCTCGACGAACACCGGACCACTGCCGCCTCGCACCTGCGCGTACACCGGCCGAATACCGTCGGCGACTGCCTCGACGTCGTTGCCTGCCAGCGTGATCGATTCCATTCCGTATCCCGCTGCGCGCGCAGAGATCGGAACCGGATGCTGATCCACCGTCGAGGAGAACTCCGAGAATCCGTTGTTCTCGCACAGGAAAATGATCGGAAGTTTCCACAGCGCAGCCAAGTTCATCGCCTCGTGGAACGCGCCGGTCGCGATCGCCCCGTCACCGAAGAACGCCACCACCAGATCGCCCTCACCGCGATCCTTGGCAGCGAAGGCAGCACCGACGGCGATCGGCAACCCCGCGCCCACGATCCCGTTCGCGCCGAAGATCCCCAGGCGGGGATCGGCGACGTGCATCGAACCACCCCGGCCGTTGTTGGCCCCGGTAACCTTGCCCATCAACTCGGCCATCATCCGATCGGGCTCGAGGCCTTTGGCGAGAACGTGGCCGTGCCCGCGGTGCGTCGAGGTGATGACGTCACTGACCCGCGCATGAGTGAGAGCCCCCACCGCGCATGCCTCTTGACCTATCGAGGTGTGAACGAATCCGGGAATGATGTCGCCCTTGTAGAGCGCCGAGATGCGCTCCTCCATCACACGGATCAACAACATCTTTTCGTAGGCACACAGAACTTCTTCGCCGTTCACGAGCCGGAACACCTCCAATAATGCTGCGCTCGTTACGAATACATGCGCAGTGGGTGAGCAGGACTATACCGACGGATTTTCCTTGCTGTCCAGTGACACTTGACAAAGGCTGTGAGGTGACTCACGATTACGGGGTACTTCGGATCCGCGACGATCCGCTCGGGGCAGTTGACACGAGCGAACCGCGTCGATGCCGTAATACGCACGGCGACAAGACCGTCCGTTTTCTTTCGCACCTACTTCCATTCAGCTTTCACTCGTTACATGAGGAGTCGCGCAATGCGCCGTGAAGATGTCGAATTCTCCAGCGACGGAGTCACCGTCCGCGGTTGGCTGTACCGACCCGACACCGACGAAGACGTACCGGCCGTCGTACTGGCAGGCGGTTGGTGCTACGTCCGTGAGTTGGTCATGCCCTATTACGCCGAGGCCTTCGTAACGGCCGGTATGGCTGCGCTGGTCTTCGACTACCGCAACCTGGGCGTGTCGGACGGTGAACCCCGTCAACACCTGGACCCGAAGCAACAGATTCGTGATTATCAGAACGCGCTCAGCTTTCTCGAGCGCACTCCCGGCATCGACAACGACCGTCTCGGAGCCTGGGGCATCTCCTACTCCGGCGGCCACGTAATGATTCTCGCCGCGACCGATCCTCGGGTGAAGGCCATCGTGTCTCAGATTCCGGTGATCGACGGGTTCCGCAACATGCGTCGGATCCACGGGACCATGGGTTATCGAAAGCTGTGGGACGCGATCCTCGAAGATCGCCGACTCCGCTTCGACGATCCGGATCAGCGACTGCACATCGCTCACGCCAGTGAGAATCCCGAGGAAGAACTGTCTTCCTGGCCGTTCCCCGAGACGAAGACGACCTTCGCAGCTCTTCAAGCCACCGAAGCTCCTCTCTACCAAAACAGTTCGACTATGGAATCCGTCGATCTCCTGCTCGACTACGACGTCAACTATTTCGTGCCCAGGATCCTCGACACACCGTCGATGATGATCGTCGCCGAAGGTGACGACCTCACGTTGTGGGACTTGGAGATCGAGAGTTACAACAGCATCCCGACTCCGAAGAAAGAACTTGTCGTCCTGCCGCACACGTCGCACATGACGCTCTACAGCGACCAGTCCAAGCTCGCAGTGGCGGCCGAACACGCTTCCCGTTGGTTCACAACGCATCTGCTGGCGAAGTAGCGAAATCTCCCGTTTTCCCACATCTCGAGAAGACCTCTCGAGAACCTACTCTTGCGAGACCAAGGATGTGATCATGCCTTCGATCGAATCGAAGATCGTGGACGTCGCGCGGAACGCGACGTTCTCTCATCCACTGACCCGACGTTCCTTCTTCGCCGCAATGGGCGCAGCAGGCATCGCCCTCGGCGCAGTGGCCTGCGGAGCAGGCGGCAGTTCCACCAGTACCGCTGCCGGCGGTGGCGCCGGCGCGGGCAAAGTCCAGGAAAAGACCCTCTGCCAGGTGACAACACTCTCCAACGACTACTTCGTTGCCTTCTCGGACGGCGGCAAGCAGGCGATGGACGCGTTGGGCGTCAGCATGTCCTCGGTGGAGGATCAGGGCAACGTCAACACCGCACTGGGACAGGTAGGCAACGTCCGCGCTTCGGGCGGCAAGTCGATCTTCGGCACTCCCGCCACCGAAGCTCAGGCGGCAGCCGTCACGAAAGCCTGTCAGGCGGCCGGGATTCTGTATGCCAGCTCGTACACGGCACCCGCCTGGTACACACCGGCCGACGCGGACAAGTGGGTCCGTTTCATCACGCCGCCCTCCACCAAGATCGCCGTCGCAACCGCCAAGGCTCTTTTCGACAAGGTCGGCGGCAGCGGAACCATCATTCATGTTCCGGGACAGAAGGGTTCGTCCTCCGACGATCAACGGACAGCTGGCCTGAACGCCGCGGCCAAGGACTACCCGGGAATCAAGATCGTCACCGCCTCGCCCGGCAACTGGACTTCCGAAGACGCGAGAAAGGCATTCACGAACATCCTGCCTTCGGTGCCGGACTTCGTCGGAGTCTTCGCGCAGAACGACAGTCAAGCCGCCGGAGTCATTGCGGCACTGGACGCCGCGAAGATCACGGGCAAGATCGTGGTCGGATTCGACGGTAACAAGCAGAACGTCGAATACATCGCGCAGGGAAAGCAATACCTGACCAGTGCAACGGTCGGCGGACTCACGGCAGGAATTCTCGGTGTCACCATCTTCGATCAGCTCAACGGCGTCGACCTGTCTCTGCCGGAGCGCTTCCTTTCGCAGGGAGCACTCCTGGTGACTCCGGAGATCGCCGACGACGTACTGAAAACTGTGTACGCGCCCACACTTCCGTTCGACTGGGCAAAAATGAGCAAGGCCCTGCATCCTGACGACTGGGACCCGCAGACCGTACTCAACCCGATCGACCCGCGGGAGTACTACGCCGGTGTATCGCAGGACCAGTACACGCTGAACAGCGCCTGGAACTCTGCAGACATCACCGGAGTACGCACCGAGTACGCCTCCGCGTTCCGCTCGGGCCCGTTGCTGCAGTACAAAGATCAACTCGTGGCCTGAGAATGAGTCATACGAAGGTGAGCGACACAGCAACCATCAGCTTGCGCGGGGTCTGCAAGAGCTACGGCCCCGTTCACGCCCTCCAGGACGTTTCACTCGACGTCAGCAGAGGTGATGTTCTCGGCTTGATCGGCGAGAACGGTGCCGGAAAGTCAACGCTGATCGGTGTTTTGACGGGAACGGTACGTCCCGATGCCGGCAGCCTCGACGTAAACGGAACTCACGTCGAACTCGGCGACTCGCGCACTCTCCGCGAACTCGGAATCTCCGTGGTGGTCCAGGAGCAGTCGTTGGTCGATGCACTGCGCGTGTACGAGAACATTTATCTCGGACGTGAGGGCGAGATAGGTGGTTGGGGCCCCGGCCGGCGTCGGAGAATGCGCGACGCCGCCCAATCCCTCCTCGACACACTCGGCATCGAGGGGTTGCGCGCCGATGCCGTCGTCGCCGAATTGACGTACCCACAAAGGCAACTGGTCGAGATTGCGCGCGCCTTCTCGCGGATCACCGACGCCACCGAAGCTCCGGTGATCCTGCTCGACGAGCCGACCAGCGCGTTGACCGAGACCGAGGTGGAAATTCTCTTCGCGTTGATCGAAGGGTGGCGCGATCGGGTGTCGTTCATCTTCGTGTCCCACATCCTGCAGGACGTCTTGCGGATCAGCACACGGCTCCTCGTACTGCGCGACGGGAGGTCCATCGAAACCCTCTCCGCCGACGGCGTCACTGCGGAGCGACTGCACGAGTTGATGGTGGGTAGCGAGCGTAGCGCCGACTACTACCGAGAAGGAGAACAGACCGGAGCGTTGTCTCCGAAGCCTTTGATCGAACTCCGAGATGCAAGCAGCGCAGGCGAGTTCGAGTCGGTCGATCTGGTTGTCCGACCGGGCGAGGTAGTCGGATTGGCCGGAGTCATCGGTTCGGGGAAAGCATCGGTGGCTGCAGCAGTCGCGGGTGCGGAGTCGTTGTCGACGGGTTCGATTCACGTCGACGGTACTGCGCACGAGCACTGGTCGGTTCCCGCCGCCGTGGCAGCCGGAGTCCTGTACGTCCCACCGGAGCGTGCCCAGGACTCCCTGTTCCGCAGCGCGTCCATCAGAAACAACATCTCGATCGGCTTCCTCGATCTCCTCCGCCACCCGTGGACGCGGCTACTGCGTTTACGGACCGAAAGGGAGCGGACGACGCAGTTGGCCCGCGCGCTGCAGGTCAAAGCCCCGTCGTTGTCGACGCCTATCGGGGAACTCAGTGGCGGAAACCAACAGAAGGCGATCTTCGCTCGGTGGCAAGGTCGCGAATGCAAAGTGCTGGTCCTCAGCGATCCGACGCGTGGAATCGACGTCGGAACGCGAGAGGAGATCTACGGTTTGGTCCGATCGATGGCTGCGTCAGGGGTCGGTGTGCTGCTGTGCGCCGAATCCCTCGAAGAAGTGATCGGAATGTCCGACCGAATCGTGGTCATGAAGGACGGGGTCATCAGCGCAGAGTTGGCGGCCCCTGCAGAGCGCAAGCCCGCCGAAGTCGACGTGATCAAGCACATGATGTGAGGAATGCAGTGACCCAGACACTCTCGAAGCAATCGCCGGCCAGCGATGCCGCAGCGCCGTCAGGCGCGCGCGGTCTGCTGAGTCGACTCGATCAGCACCGCAACATAGTTGTTCCGACGGTTGCGGTGCTGATACTGATCATCTATTTCCAGTGGCGCACGGAAAGTTTCATCACTGCGACGTCCGCGCAGAACATTCTCAACCAGATGGCTTTCCTGACCGTGCTTGCGCTCGCCGGCACGTTTGTCATCCTGATCGGCGGTATCGATCTGTCGGTCGCGGCGACGGCCACTCTCGCCGGAATTCTGATCGCCACATGGATCGACAAATTCGGTGGCCCGTTGGCGATAGTCATGGTGATCGTCGCGGGGGCGGTTGTCGGACTGGTCAACGGGTTGATCACGACAATGCTCAAGGTGCCGTCGTTCCTCGTGACGCTGGGAATGATGTCCGTACTCGACGGCATTTCCAATACCGTCTCCAAAGGCGGTCCTGTTTCCTACAATTCGAATCTTCTCCAGAGCCTGGTGAACGAGTCGATGATTCCCAACGTCCCCAACGGGGCACTGATCGCAATCCTGCTGACCATCGGCGCGACGGTCCTTGCCTTCGGTACGTCATTCGGTCGCCACATGTACGCGGTCGGTGGCAACGAGCGCGCCGCAGCCCTCGTCGGTGTCCGCGTACGACGGACCAAACTTGCTGTCTTCGCCGTAGCCGGAGCCGTCGCTGCGATCGCCGGAATCATCTTCACCGGCCAGGCCAGCACCGGAGTCCCGATGGGCGCAGGTCCCAGCCTGCTCAATTCCATCGCGGCCGTGGTTGTCGGCGGCACCGCGCTGTCCGGTGGCGTCGGTGGCCCACATCGCACGATCCTCGGTGCACTCGTGATCGTGTTGCTGAGCGCCGGAATGGACCTGACGTCCGTCGACCCCTACACACAACTCGTCATCAAGGGCATCGTGGTGATTGCCGCAGTTGCACTGACCATCGACCGACGCCGATACGGAGTGATCAAGTGACCACCACAGCACGCACCACCGGAAGGGTTTCGGGCAAGGTCGCGTTCGTCACCGGCGCAGCACGCGGCCAGGGCCGGGCACATGCGATCCGCTTGGCCGAGGAAGGCGCAGACATCATCGCGCTCGACATCTGCTCCGACATCGGAGGTGTTCCGTACTCGCTGGCAAGCGAAGCCGACCTCGCCGAGACCGTCCGGTCGGTCGAGGCCGTCGGCGGGCGAATTCTGGCCGAGGTGGCCGATGTTCGCGACTTCACCGCGGTCAAGGGTGTCCTGGACCGCGGGGTCGTCCAGTTCGGTCATGTCGACATCGTCTGCGCCAACGTCGGTATCAACATCCCCTCACCTACACACGAACTCACCGAAAGCCAATGGGGCACTGTCGTCGACATCGATCTCAGCGGCACGTGGCGAACCGCCAAAGCCGCGATCCCCTACCTCATCGAACAAGGGGGCGGGGGCGCAATCATCCTGACCAGTTCGGCGGCGGGGCTCAAGGGATACGGCAACATCGCGCACTACACAGCCGCGAAACACGGCGTCAACGGATTGATGAAAACTCTCGCGCAGGAACTGGCTCCCCACCGAATCCGCGTGAATACCGTGAACCCCACCCAGGTCGACACTCCGATGATCATGAACGACGCCATGTACAGGTTGTTCTGTCCCGACATCGACGAACCGACTCGTGAGGACTTCGCCCCGCTGTCGCAAGCGATGAATGCGCTACCTATCCCGTGGGTCGAATCCGTCGACGTCAGCAATGCCGTGCTTTTCCTCGCGTCCGACGAAGCCAGGTACATCACCGGCGTCGCACTGCCCGTCGACGCAGGCGTACTCGTCAAATAGCTCTCCGATCACCCACGTACACAACAATTTCAGCAACAGGAGGATCCCCATGACCGGACGATTCGAAGGCAAGGTCGCATTCATCACGGGTGCTGCTCGCGGGCAAGGGCGTAATCACGCATTGCGGCTGGCGCAGGAGGGCGCGAACATCATCGCTCTCGACTCCGTCAAGGACAACGACACCGTGCCGTACCCCTTGGCCACGGAGGACGACGTCCAGGAAACAATCCGCCTCGTCGAAGAAGCAGGCGGCAAGATCATCTTCTCGCACGCCGACGTGCGCAACTTCGACTCGGTCAAGCTGGCCCTCGAAGCCGGGCTCGATCGCTTCGGCCACGTCGACATCGTCATCGCAAACGCGGGCATCCTCTCCTTCGGGAACGCGCACGAATTGGACGAGGAGAAGTGGGGCGAAATGATCGACGTCAACCTCAGCGGCGTGTGGCGCACCGTCAAGGCCGCGATCCCCCACATGATCGAACAGGGCACCGGCGGCGCGATCGTCCTCACCGCCTCCGTTGCCGGTCTGCGCGCGTACACGGGTGTCGGACACTATGTTTCGGCCAAGCACGGCGTCGTGGGATTGATGAAGACCCTCGCCCAGGAACTCGCTCCGCATCGCATTCGCGTCAATACCGTGAACCCGACGCAGGTCGACACCGAGATGGTGCAGAACCAGGCGATGTACAACCAATTCGTTCCCGGCACCGACAATCCGGGTCGCGACGACTTCGCCAAGGCCTCCGGCGACATGATCCTCTACCCGATCCCGTGGGTAGAAAACGACGACGTCACCAACGCCGTCAAATTCCTCGCCTCCGACGAAGCGCGTTACATCACCGGCGTCGCGCTGCCCGTGGACGGCGGCGTCCTGGTCATGTGAGTGCCCGACCAGTTCAGGGGACTCTCGTGAACCGAGTGACGAAGATGCCACCTCAGCTCTGTGGAGCGACGAGCGTCGCAAACACCCACGAATGCCAGGTTCGACGCGCCAAACGCTCGCGAAATCGTGGATCGTACGCGGACGACCTCGTCGACTTCGCAATCCTGTGGCGACCGTGGAACGGTGCCACTGCCGAGGACATCTTCGTCACTTTCGGTCTGTCGCCGCGGACGTATTACAACCGATTGCGATCAGCTCTGAGTGGGCCGGCGGGATCGGATCTGTGTGTGGGACTGAAAAAGGAACTCGCCCATCTCGGCCCTGCCTGAACTCGTCGGCCCTGCTGGAATTCGCTGCACACCCTGTCGGAAACTACTTGGCGATCCCCGGGAACAAATCCGGGGAGACCACCGTTGAACACCCTGTCGGCGTCCGAACAAGCCCCGGGCCCCACCCCTTTTGTCGCTGCGAGCGACCACCCGCCGAGAGGCGCCTGTGGGACGTCGACACCTAACTTTTTACACAACACGAGCAAGGCCGCCCAATCACCGACTGGGCGGCCTTGCTCGTTCTTTCGCAGGTCAACCCCCCCGCTATCGGTGCTTGGCTGCTCCCGTAGTCATTTTTCCGCCCAGAATCACGACGCCGTGATGAGTGCCCGATGCCAACCAGTTCGGCAGTGTCGGCCCCTCTGCCTCGACGCTCACGCGCGCATATCGGAACGACCCCGTCAGTCTGGCCGACGCGATCGCCAGACCTCCACCGGATTCCGGCTGCGCAAATCCCAACGCCCCGGCAATCGGCAGACGCGGCCCGAGCATCCGCGTGTCCGAACGCACCCGCCATCCGTCGCCGGTTGCAGTGAATTTCTGCTGCACGTCTCCGTCGAACTCGGCCAGGACCTTGGGTAGTTGCCAGTGGAACCGTCCGCCGTGCACCGACGGTTCCGAATCCACCGCGATGAAAGGGACCGCCATCCGCGGCATCGGCCCGATCCGTTTCCCTGGCGCATGCAAGACCGGACTGGCGAGGATCTCGCGATACGGGCCGACCGGCGAATCGAGGTAGTCCACCATCATGGCCACCGTCACCGGAATCGTTCGATCGTCGGGCCCGAGTTCCCGCGCCGCCGGCGTACTGCGGTGCCACCACAGTGTTGCGCGAACGGAAGCAGGCCACGGCGGCGGATCGCTCACCGGCCAGTCGACGCGGTCACTTGTCGATTCAGGCACGCTCCACATCGGACACCTTCTCAGCTCGAACGGTCAGGGGAAGCCGCAAAGCACCTGGTGCATGCGTCGGCACCACCGGGTTGGACGGCAACGTCGGATCGATACGTACGTATGGTTCGCCGGTCTTCGGGCGGGCGTCTGCGGCACCTTTGTTCGGCCACATCGCGCACGCTCGTTCCGCCTGCGCAGTGATGGTCAGGGAAGGATTCACGCCGAGATTCGCGCTCACCACCGAACCGTCCATGACGTGCAGGCCGGCATGTCCGTAAGCACGGAGATACGGATCCACGACGCCACTCGCCGCGCTGTCACCGATTGCGCAGCCACCCAGAAAGTGCGCCGTCATCGGGATATTCACGATCTCGGCGATGGAACCGCCCGGGTCGCCGTCGATCTTCTCGGCGACCTTGCGAATAGCTGTATGGCCCTGCGGAATCCAATGGGGAGGTGGATCACCCGGTCCCGGCCTACTGGTGAGGGAACGCCCGAATCGTTTGGTGTTCTTGGAAAGCTTGAGGGAGTTGTCGTCGGTCTGCATCACCAGCGCGATGACGGTTCGCTCGGACCAGTTCCGTACCGACAAGGACCGGAAGAACGCACCTGGGTGCCGTGCCGCGACCGCCAGAGTCTTCAGCACCCGGGGAGTTCGCCCGCCGCCGTCACTCAGGACGGTCTGCAGAAGTCCTATTGCATTGCTGCCCTTGCCGTATCGCACCGGCTCGATGTGCGTGTGATCATCCGGGTGAAAGGACGATGTGATCGCTACGCCCTGCGTGAAGTTCCGTCGACGCGACTTCGACGTTGCGGCCAGTACGGCTTCGGAATTGGTACGTACAACGGTGCCCAGAGTGTCCGACAGGTCAGGCAGTGCACCGGATTCCTTCATCCCGAGCAGCAGTCTCGCCGTTCCATAGGTTCCGGCGGCTACCACCACCTGATCGGCGGTGAACCGAACTTCTCGCCGGCGGACGCCGTCCGTTCGCCTCGCGAGCAGGTGATAACCACCGCTTGCGCTCGGCCGAAGTTCGGTGACGGTCGTGAGCGGATGAACCCTGGCGCCCGCTTGCTCGGCGAGATGGAGGTAGTTCTTGACCAGCGTGTTCTTCGCCCCGACTCGGCACCCGGTCATGCATCCCCCGCATTCGGTGCAGCCGGTGCGTTCGGGCCCTTTTCCGCCGAAGAACGGGTCCGGCACGGAAACTCCTGCCTCCCCGAAGAAAACACCGACGGGGGTGGACGTGAAGGTCTCCCCCACGCCCATCTCTTCGGCTACGTCTTTCATCACCGCATCGGCCGGAGTGAAGGACGGATTGGTGCGAACACCCAACATCCGTTTGGCCTGGTCGTAGTACGGCGCCAGTTCGTCGTGCCAGTCCGTGATGTGCGCCCACTGACGGTCTTCGAAGAACCGCTTGGGTGGCTGATACAACGTGTTGGCGTAGTTCAACGATCCGCCCCCGACGCCGGCTCCCGCCATCACGAGTACGTCCGGAAGAAGGTGGATACGCTGAACCCCATAACATCCGATCCACGGCGCCCACAGGTACTTTCGCATCCGCCAACTGGTTTCGGGCAACTCGTCGTCGGCAAACCGTCGACCGGCTTCGAGCACCCCGACACGGTAGCCCTTCTCCGTCAGGCGAAGAGCGGCGACACTGCCACCGAATCCCGATCCGATTACCACCACGTCGTAGTGCGTCGTGGTCATGCCTGGACGCTTTCGATCTTGCGAGCGGAGTAGTTCTCACGATCGAAATGCTCCAGCAGCGAACGGAATTTGAATGTGAACGTCGGCCACTGCACCGAGTTGCGCCCCTCCGGATCGATGTACCAACTCGAGCATCCGCCCTTGTTCCACACCGTGTGCTGCAACTCGTGCTGAATTCCCTTGTTGTAGTGCACCTGTACCGACTCGTTGACATCAAGAGCGTCCAGTCGCTCACGTTTCATGGTGTTCAACGCGTCGTTGACGTACTCGGCCTGGGACTCGAGCATGTACACGATCGAACTGTGTCCGAGGTTGGTGTTCGGACCGTACATGAGGAACAGATTCGGGAACCCGCTGACCGCAGTGCCCTTGTAGGCATTGGGGCTACCGTTCCAATGCGCGGCCAGCGTTTCGCCACGTTTTCCGGTGATCAGATGCGCCACAGGCGGTTCCGTCGGCGTGAACCCCGTGGCGAAGATGATGGTGTCGACCTTGTGCTCGACTCCGTGCCCGTCGACCACCCCGCCCTCGGTGACCGAGACGAGCCCGCTGTCGACCAGGCTCACGTCCGCGCGGTCGAGGGTGCGCAACCAGTCGTTGGACAGAAGCATGCGCTTGCAACCGATCGTGAAATCGGGAGTCAGTTTCCGGCGCAACTCCGGATCTTTCACCTGTCTGCGCAGATGGAGGCGCGCGGCCGCCTCGAAGGCCGGCAGGACCCACGTCGCATGTGACATCGCGGCACCGAGCAACTCGCGAAAACCGTAAACCGCTCCGCGAACAACTTTCTGCGTAGCGGGAATCCGCGAATAGACGGCCTTCTGCGCCGCAGGCAGGGTGCGATCCATTCGCGGAATCACCCAGGCCGGAGTTCTCTGGAACACGGTGACATGGGCAGCAGGGTCGGCAATTTCGGGAACGAACTGGACTGCCGACGCTCCCGTTCCGATCACTGCTACGCGCTCACCACGCAGGTCGTGTTCGTGGTTCCACGTCGCCGAATGGAAAGTGGTACCGGAGAACTGGTCGAGACCGGGAAAGTCGGGAATCTTTGGAGTCGACAACGCCCCGGTCGCAGCGACCAGCGTCTTGGCCGTCAATGCCCCTCGGGATGTCCGAACACGCCACAGCGCCGCATCCTCGTCCCACACAGCAGCTTCGAGTTCGCAGTTCAGGACTACGCGATCCACGATGCCGGTGTCTGCCGCCACGTTCTTCAGATAGTCGTAGATCTCGGGCTGACGAGCGAAGGTATGACTCCAATCGGCGCTCGGCGCAAAAGAATACGAGTACAGCGCCGTCGGCACGTCACAGGCGCACCCTGGGTAGGTGTTGTCGCGCCAAGTGCCGCCGATGTCAGCTCCGCGCTCGATCAACACGACGTCCGCCGCGCGATTGTCGCGAAGCATTCTGGCTGCCAAGCCCATACCGGCGAATCCGGCACCGACGATCAGCGTTTCGACATGTTCGGGAAGCTTCACTTCTTCTCCACTCGGGATTGCCAGGCCGGCAACAGTCGCGCTCTGAGCGCGTCGTCGGCTTCGGGTGTACGGAAAAGGGCTGAGACTGCAAGACCGCGGACGAGTTCGATGGTGAGTTCGACCGACTCGGAATCGAATCGATCGCCGAACAACTCGGCGCTACCGAACTCGAGTGCCTCACTGACCTTGCGTTCGAGGGGCACCGTCGCCGCATGCAGAACAGGATCGGTTCGCGCCGCGACCCACAATTCGAGCGCAGCGTAGAACAGCGGCCCGGAGAACGCGTCCGCCAGGACCTCGAGACCTCGGCCGCGATCCACTTCAGCGGTGAGGATTTCTTCCAGTCGCTTGTCGACCAGATACTCGACGGCGGCAACGACCAGCGATTCCTTGGTCGGAAAATGATGCAGTTGCGTACCTCGCGAGACGCCTGCGCGACGGGCGATCTCCTGGGTGCTGGTCCGGGCGTAGCCCAGTTCGACAAGCGATTCGACAGCGGCGTCGAGCAGGCGCCCACGCATCGCGGCAGTTCGTTCGGCCTGCGTACGGCTTACTTTCGCATCGGAAGTGGTCTCGGTCACAAGACAACTGTAGAGCCGAAACGTAAAACAGTCCAGGCTGACTTCAAATCTTGATACGTAACATACCGATCAGTCAGCTCTGCCTGATAACGTCCTCGCATCGAGCGGAGGGAAACAATCGCTATGCCAGAGCAAACTGCATTTCCACACCGCCGTGTCGGACTGGTGGAAGACCACGAGTCGGTGGCTATCGGCTTGTCCGTGATGCTGAAGGACGAGCCAGATATCGAGTTGGTGTGCATCGCGACCACTGTGTCCGAGATGCTCGCTCAGAACGTCAGCTTGGATCTGGCAATTCTCGACCTCCGACTGGCCGACGGTTCATCGCCCAAGAGCAACGTCGAGGAACTGCGGGCCGCGGGGCTCGAGACATTGATCTTCACCGGGGCGGAAAACCCGTTCCTCGTTCGCTCGGCTGCCCGTGCCGGTGTACTGGGCGTCGTGCGCAAGTCCGAACCGACTGCCGTCGTGATTGATGCAATACGCGCCGCCGCGTCGGGAAGGCAGGTGGTGACGACGGAGTGGGCTGCCGCAATCGACGGGGATCCAGGTCTCGACGAGGTGGGTCTGAGCCCTCGACAACTCGAGGTCCTCGAACTTTACGCATCCGGAGAGAAGGCAGATCGCGTTGCGCGACTCACCGGTTTGGCGCCGCAGACGGTCAACGATTACCTCCAACGCATCAGGCAGAAATATGCGGCTGCCGGACGGCCGGCCCCCACAAAGACAGATCTGTACAAACGCGCGGTCGAGGACGGGGTGTTACCGATTCCGGAACGCAGGAATCTCGGTAGAAATCTGACCTTGACTAACAATGACCTTCAGTAATGAAAAAGTTCGGTAACGATTGATTTCGCTGAGGCTGCCCCTGGAAATATGGGCAGAGGAATTGATGTCTGGGAAAAATGGCCAACTTCGACTTACATTCACCTGGTAAGAAGACGGCGCTGTCGGGGAGTCTGTCATTCCGCTAGACGAAAGAAAGACGAAACTCATGACCGTCACTGTGGAAAACTGCATGACACAAGACCCTGTCGGACCGCACCTTTCGGAGCGCGAAGTCGAGGTTCTCAGGGAATGGCTACTGAGTGATTCGAAATCACGCGTCGCTCAAAACCTCTACATAAGCGTGGGAACGGTGGGAACCCACCTGTCCCGGATTCGCGAGAAGTATGCCGACGTTGGAAGGAACGCACCGACGAAATGCGAACTACTCGTGCGAGCGATACAAGATCAGATAGTGACGATCGACGAACTCTGATCGACAAAGTTGCTTTCGACAAAACAGCCACTGCTTCTGACGAAATTCTCAGGCTCTTCGGCCGTTTCATCGGCGCAGGCTATGTCTGCTATCTGATATTGCTCGCCCCTGCCATTGCCGAAGCCACTGCGATGTCCGCGTCTTGGTGGACCCCGCTGGCAGTGGTCGCAACTTTCGGTAGTGGACTGGTATTGGGAGCATCGACGTTTCACGCAGACACCCGGTGGGTGAAACGAGCCGCGAGTGCAAATGCGCTCCTCTACGTCGTGGTCATCCTCCTGTGGTGGCCGGCTTGGAATGGTGAGCACGTCACGGATTTCACCTTGTGGATTTCCAATTTCCCCGGCGTCGCCAGCCTTGCGGCAGCTGCGGCTTGGCGACCGGCCGCTGCCGTCGTGCACCTTTTCGTGGCGGCAACACTCGCACAGTTGACCAATCACATAATCCGGACGAGTCCCACGACGCACCTGCTTGTTCCCGACCTCGCCTTCGCCTGGACATTTTGCGCGGTATTCGTCGCAGCGGCCGTCATGGCCTTGCGTACCGGTCGAGTGCTGGATGCAACTATCGCCACCACTCATGCCGCTGCGGCAGGCGCCGCCGCGGCCGAGGCCAAGTCCGTCGAACGCGAGAGATTCGACGCACTCATCCACGACACCGTGATGTCCACCCTGCTCGCTGCTTCGAGAAACGATGCCGATCCCTCGGTCATCGCTCAGGCACGAAGGACTGTCGAGAGGCTTGACGAACTCCGCTCCGGAACCGATCACGAGACGAGTTTCGACTTCGACGGAATCCTCGCTCAGTTGCGTTCAGCCGCTTCGGAAGTGGACGAAAACATCACGTTCGAGACCGCCCTGTCAGTCGGGTCCGATCCGAGCGGATACGCGCCCGACTCGATTCGTGCGATGGCCGGTGCGATGGCCGAGGCGCTGCGCAACAGCGTCAAGCACGCCGGAAGCAGTGCACGGCGTTCGGTCACGGTCACGGCAACCACCACCCACCTCGAAGTAGTCGTCGCGGACGACGGCGTCGGCTTCGATCCGAGCTCCGTCGAGACGCATCGCCTCGGAATCACTGTCAGCATCCGCGGCAGAATGCGCCAACTCGACGGCGGATCGGCAACCATTCGATCGTCACCCGGCCGCGGCACTTCGGTGACTCTGACCCTGAGCTTGCCCGCAGCGGTGATGAGATGACCAGACCGGACGGACGAGATGTCCGCGATCTCCTCGGCATGCACAGCCGTGCTGCTCGATTCATGGCTGCATGCTTCGCGCTCACCTGCGTGATCTCGGTCGCGTACACCTCCTCCGACGTCCGCGCAGTCTGGCCGATGGTCTTGGCAATTATCGTGTGCTCGACTGCGGCTTTCACACTCGTTCTGAGCCGAGGCGACCCGATGCCGCTGGGGCAGAGCGTTCTGGTGTCTCTGACTGGCGCCGTCACGAGTGGCCTTGTGTTGTCAGTGGTTCCAGTGCCCGTCAACGACATGACTCAATTGTGGATGTTCGGGATGTCTACGGCCGTTTTCACCTTCATGTGCGTTCGTGGGCGTACAGCACTCGCGTGGCTCGGGCTTGGGCTCATGGTGTTGGTGACCGCCATCTGGTCCTCCACTACCGGCCAGGGGGCCATGTACGGAGTGTCGTTGACGGTCATCAACGCGGGCCCTGTTCTGATGTCGACCTTCTTCGCGTACACCATCCGTCCTCAAGCCAGGGTTATCTACGAACTTCGGGAGCAGTCCACCCAACGAATTGCCTCTGCATCCGCTAGCGCTGCGATTCTCGAGGAACGCGACGCGCAACTCGACAGGCTCGATCTACTTGCGCGCCCACTCCTCGAACGGGTCGCTTCCGGGATTCCGCTGACAACCGCCGAGCGGCAAGAATGCGAACTCCTCGAGGCGCAACTCCGAGATTCGCTGAGGGCGCCTGGCTTACAACAGACAGATGTCATCGATGCTGTGCATGCCACTCGAAACCGCGGCGTCGAGGTAGTCCTGCTCGACGACCACGGAATGGATGGCGCTGACCCCGCCGTGCGCGACCGAATCCACGCGAGCATCGTCCGGGAACTCACCGCGATCACGCGAGGCAAAGTGACCATTCGGATCCTTCCACCTCGGCGCACCGCTATGGCCACGATGCTGGTCGACACTGAAGACGTTCGACGAATCGAGTTCGATCACAACGGAATGCAGCTGTTACGGCAGGAAGATCAGAGGGAACTCGGCGCCTCGTCCATGTCCGTCGATCCGACTACAGACAGCGCCGTCTATCCCGAATAGCTTTCGAGGAGAGTGAGATTCACCGCGTCGATCACCAGGAGAAATGAATGATCTTCGAACTGCGTCCAGCACATGTTGCACGCGCCCTTGCCGCACTGTGTGCCCTTCCGATTCTGTGGACCTTCGCAGTCGAGGGAATCACCACGACAACGGAATACGACTACAGCACGGGCGAAGTATCCTCATCGAGCGACCTGGGCTCTCAGATCGGAAGCGTAGCGATCTGGATCGTCCTCGCGATCGCATGTGCCGCCGGTGCATGGTATCTGGAGAAACAGCGCATCGGTTGGCCGCCGGCGGCACACGAGCAGCTGGTCAAACTGCAGCTGGCATCACCCAACCGAGAAGAGTAAAGGTCCCTATCGCTTCCGATCGCCGGCGCGGAGAAGATTACTGGGAACCGTATGGCCCACTATCTCCTCTGCAACGGCAGCGGCACGAATGCTCGCATCCAGGTCGATACCTGTCGCAATGCCCATGTCTTCGAGCATGTAGACCAGTTCCTCAGTCGCGATATTGCCACTGGCACCAGGAGCAAACGGGCAACCGCCCAGGCCACCGGTGGACGCATCCAGGTTTCGAACTCCGTGCTGCACAGCCGCCAACGCACTGGCAAGACCAGCGCCACGCGTGTTGTGGAAGTGCACACCCAAGCCGAAGTCACCCACTCTTTCGCCGACAGCGTCGATCAACCGTCCGACGCGTCCCGGTGTGGCAGTGCCGATGGTATCCGCGATCGAGAACTGATCAGCGCCGAACTCTTTGGCCTGCTCCGCAATCCGCAGAACACGGTCCGGATCGGTTGGACCGTCGAACGGACAGTCCCAGGCCGTGGCCACGATGACCTCCACCCGTCCACCAGCCTCGTGGACGATCCGGACGACCTCTCCGATACGTTCGGTCGCTTGCTCCGTCGTCGACCGAGTATTGGCCTCGCTGTGGCTATTCGATGCCGACACCACATATTCGACGGTTTTCATTCCTGCAGCAACGGCCCGTTTCGCTCCACCGATTCCGGCGACCAATGCCGAGAACTCGATGCCTGGCCACTGGTGCAACTCTGCGGCCAACAACTCCGCGTCGGCCAGTGCCGGCACCGCACGCGGTGACACGAACGACGTCGCCTCGATGCGCGAAACACCTGTCGCAGCCAGAGCTTCGACAAGACGAAGTTTCTCCGCCAGCGAGACCGGGTCTTCGATCTGCAACCCATCCCGTGGCCCGACTTCACGAATGCTGACCGCGGGAACACCTGCTTCAGGTACCGACACGTCAGATCACGCCCTTCTTCTTCAGTTCTGTCTGCTCGTCGCCCGAGAGTCCGAGGAGCCCACCCCAGACCGAAGCGTTGTCGTACCCCGGCGACGCTGCTCCCGCGTTGCGAACGGATCCGGGTGTCTCACTGAATGTAGGCACGACGCCCAGGCCGAGGACGTTTTCCCCGATCCGCTCGTCGTAGTGGTCGACGAGCATCCCCCGTTCGATCAGCTGCGGATCCTTGACCACATCTTCAACCGTATTGATCGGCCCGGCAACAACTCCCACTTCGGTGAGGCGTTCCACGAGACTGGTGGGATCTTGGAGCGCAACCCAGGCGCTGATCAATTCGTCGAGCTCGTCCTGATGTTTGCCACGCGCAACATGATTGGAGAATCGGTCGTCTTGCGCTAGTTCCGGTCGACCCATGATGGTGCACAGACGCACGAAGAGCGTGTCCTGATTGGCCGCGATCACCACCCAGTTTCCTTCAGAGGTCTGGTAGATGTTGGACGGTGCGATACCCTCCAACCTCGTTCCCGAGGGCTGCCGGATGATCCCGCCCCGATCGTAGTCCGGGATCGTGGATTCCTGCACCGCCAGACAGGATTCCGTGAGGGCAACGTCGACCACCTGACCACGGCCGGTCCGCTCTCGCGAGAGCAACGCCGCCAGCACTCCCTGAACGGCGAACATCCCACCGAGAGAATCTCCGAGTGAAAGGGCAATACGCGGGGGTGCCTGCCCTGGATAACCGTTCAGATGCCGAAATCCGCTGACTGCTTCGGCAACCGAGGCGTAGCCGGCGCTCTTGGCTTGCGGTCCGCTCTGCCCGTAGCCGGATACCCTGGCCAACACCAACTTCGGATTGCGCGCGCTCAGCACGTCGAATCCCAGACCCCACTTCTCGAGGGTGCCCGGCCGGAAGTTCTCGACCACCACGTCGGCATGTTCGATCAGATTCAGAAACAGGTCGCGGCCCGCGTCGACGCGAAGGTCCAACGTCACACACCGCTTGTTGCGGGCGTGAACCGTCCAGAAGAATCGATGACCGTCCTGCTCTGCCTGACCCCAGGTACGAAGCGGGTCTGGACGGTCCGGTGATTCGATCTTGATCACGTCGGCTCCCATGTCGCCGAGCAATTTCCCGGCGAAGGGCCCGGCGATCAAGGTTCCGAGTTCAATCACCCGATATCCGTCCAGGGGCCCGGTGGGCGCACCTTCCGACACAGCTGCCTCCTCTGGGAACTTTTCTCCCTTTGAAGGCTACGTCACCACCCGGTATCGCAACATCATGTCGTGGTCTTCGTGATCGAGCATGTGGCAGTGCCAGACGTACCCCTGCAAGTCCCCCATGCCAGCTTCTCCGTGCGCCGAGTGATCTGCCATGGAACCTCTCGCGAAAGTTGCATCCGGATCGAAGCCCAACTCGTCGGCCGTCGGAAAGCGCACGATCACGCGGGTGATCGAGTTGGCATCCACGATGACCGTGTCCTTCTCCCCCGTTTCCCACACTTCGGGAGGCCGCAGCGAAGAGGTCACGAATTCCTCCGCCGACGGCGTCCACCGGACCCCCAAGTCAGGCACCGGATACCGCTGCATCAGTGCTGCAGTGTCGAGGCTCTGGCGTCCCACAACGCGGAACGCCACCAGGTGCAGATGAATCGGATGTGGTTCCGTGGTGATGTTGATCAGATTCCATTGCTCGACGGCCCCCTGACGTGGCAGTTCGATATCCGAATCGGTGAACCTCAAATTGTTGAGCGACATAGTGATCGACGGGTAATCCGACGGACGCGACAGCTGCATGATCGTGAGATTTCGCACCACATCCGGGGACGCCGGTTCGGCGGCAACGGAATTCAGCTGCTGCGGGATCGAGCCGGTGAATCCCTTTGCGCTGCCCACGTCGAACCGACAGAACACCGGCATCACCTGCGTGCCGCGTTGAGCCACCGCAAGGGGTACCGGTTCGTCGTTGCGCAATTCCACCGTTGTGCCCGGCTCGAGCATACTGAAGTCGACCAGCAGATCAGCGCGTTCACCCGGACTCAACCGGACGTGATCCGTCGGCGCCGGAGCGGCCAGTAAACCGCCTTCGGACCCGATCACCCAGAACCGCATACGATTTGCGAAATGCAGATTCCACACCGAATAGGTTGCGGCGTTGAGCAGTCGCAATCGATACAGGCCGCGGGCAACCTCCACTTTCGGCCACACGACGCCGTTCACCACGCCAACGTCACCGGGGGTCGCCGGATCCCATGAACCTTGCGGAGTGAGCCACGTGGAACGGACACTCTGCTGACCGTCGGAAGTGAATACCTTGTCCTGCAGAATCATCGGGAGTTCGAACTCACCGGTCGGCAGGCCGAGAGAATTCCCGGCGGCGCCCGTGTCAACGTCGTCACGGAGAAAATACATCCCGACCAATCCGGCGTAGACGTTGAGGCGCGTCATTCCCATGGCGTGATCGTGGTACCAGAGATTGCCGGCGGCACGACCATTCGTGTATTCGTGGACCAAACCTTCGCCCGGACGCTGGATCAACTCCGGATGTCCGTCGAACTGTGGTGCAGTAACTCCTCCGTGCAGGTGAAGCGAGGTGGGGACCTGTGTGCGGTCGAGGTCGCTGACGCCGTGCAGACCCGGATCGACATCCGCGGCAAGCGGATACGCAGAAATGTCATTGGCATATCGGACTGTGACGAGCTGATCGACGTGAGCTTCGATGGTGGGGCCCAGATAATCCATTCCGCCGTAACCCAGCGACGGCGACGACGGTAGGTCCGGATGGAAACGGTGCATCGACGAAGCCGCGCGAAGCTCCAGGTTGCCACCCGAAATGCCCGGCAGAACAGGAAGGGTCTCCCGAAACGGTTCCAGCCGGGGTGACGGAAGTTGGAATGGGCGTAGCGGATCGATGTCAGGGGGTCGAGCTGTCGCTGATCCAGCGGACAATGCACTCAGGCCGGCCAGCAAGCCAAGCCCTTGAACAAACGATCGTCGACGGATCTTGTGTGACTCGTCCACTCACGGCCCCCTCACGCTGACGGCATCCGGAGCGGGTTACCCGTGTGCTCGCACGGTCAAACACCGACCACCTTCTCCAACCAAGGTTTGAGAATGGGCAGAACATGAGCCGGTTGCATTGCCTGCGTGTGATCCAGACCGTCTAGTACCTCGATATCCCACCCTGCCGACCGAGCGGCGTCGAGGTCGAGATCGGCCGGCGCGACCCGTACCCCACCCCATCGGTCACCGTATTCGATGACGTCTTGCGAACCGACGAAACACATTCGCGGACAAAGGATGCGCCCTTGTATTGTTCGATCGTCGAATTCACCAAGTGCGCGGTACAGCGTCACGAACTGCCGGGTCTGCGCTCCGGTCAACGCAATGTCTATGGAGTTCCAATCGAACTCGTCTGATGATGCCGTGGGTTGTGATGTGCGCTGGGGCGGTTCACTCGTCATGCGGTGTGTAGCTTCGGTAACCTGGAGCATCGCCTTGTACGGCCCATCCACCGGCGGGAAACCACCCATGACCAGTGCGGTCAGACGATCGGTGCGCAGCGCCAACTGCAATCCGCGCAGAGCCAGCCAGGAGTATCCGTAGTAGGCGAACTGGTCGATCCCAGCCGAATTCGCCACAGCCAGAATGTCGGACGTGATGTTGTCGGGAGTGAGCGTGTCCGGAGCGGGCGACGCCATCCGGTGCCCTTCGTAGTCGAAGGCAACCACAGTGAAGTTCGACGCCAACCCTTCCATGAACGTTCGACCGAGCGAGGGGTCAACGCCCCAGGCGCGCAGTTCGTCAGCCTTGATGCCGGCAGCCGAAATCGGATTCACGGGCATCAGCACGGCGGGGCCATGTCCGAGAACCTCGACATCGATAGTTGTCCCGTCGTGAAGTCTTGCCTCAACCATGCCCACTCCCAAATCTTTACACTGTAAAGTAATTAAGAATAGCGCGACTCCACGAAAGCGACAAGATGAACAAACAGGCAGGCCGACGCGATATCGCACGCACGATTTCACTTCTGTGGCGTCAACCCGAGACGCCTTCCGGCCGCCGAGGACCGAAGCCCGCGCTGTCCACGGACTCAGTCGTTGACGCCGCGATCGAAGTCGCCGACGCCAACCCCACGACACCGTTGTCGATGCGCATGATCGGCGACCACCTCGGCCGCACTGCGATGTCTCTGTACACCTACATACCGGGAAAGGACGAACTACTGGACCTGATGTACGACCGGGTGCATGCCGAGCTACCGCCGATCGCAGACACCGGCGACTGGCGCATGGCACTGTCCGACTGGGCCGCCGCACTCTTCGCCCTACATACACGCCATCCGTGGACATTGGATGTCTCGTTGGCGCGCCCCGTCCTGGGTCCGCACGAGCAGGCAGGACTCGAATCACTCCTGTCCATTCTCTACTCCACGGGTCTCGATGCTCCGACCATCCGCAGATCGGTGAGCATGCTTTTCCATTTCATCCGGGGGTCCGCGCGGACCTTAGCTGAGATCCGGAGCGCCTCGACCATCGGAGATTCCGAATCTCATTGGTGGGCAGAGTCTTCTGCTGCACTGGCCGATGCTGCACCGGATTTCGCGGACGACTTCCCCCACACGGTGCAGTTGGGTCGGGAGGCACCACCGATACCGGGCGGCGACTTCTATCTCGAACGAGAAACCGAAGAGTCATTTACTCAGGGCCTACAGATCCTCCTTGACGGGATCGAATCGAGGATTCGAAAACACTCTTGACTCGAACGCATGTTCGAGTATTCTTGTGTGTAGGGGATCGGGGGATTCAATGAGTGTTCTGTTGTCGGATGTGGTGTCGGGTTCTGCGGTGGGGTTGCGCGGACGCCTGTGGCGGTTGCCTGCTTCTGAGTTGCGTGCTGCTGCGGTGTCGGCGAGCGCGGAGATTCTTCGTCTCGAGGCTGTTCGGGTGGCGGTGGTCGACGAACTCTCAATGCGCCCGGATGATCAGGTGATTGCCAGCCGCGGAGTGGGGTCCTGGTTGGCGGCGAACACGATGCTGCAGATCCGGGACGGGAAGAAGATCGCCGCCCTCGGTGCGGCGCTGCGGCCGTTTCCCGCGGTGGCTGCTCGGTTCGATGTCGGGGACTGCTCGTTCGAGCATGCCGTGTTGATCGTGGCGTTCTGCGAATCACCACCGAAGGGGATGCCGGAGGAAGCGCTACCGAAGTGCATCGATTTGTTGTTGGCTGCTGCGTCGGGCGTGGAGTCGACGACCACGAAAGTCCGGAGTGTTATCGCGACCTTGGAGCGAATCTTCGAATCCGATGAGATTCCACCCGCCGAAGACATCGACCGCAACGAGTTGCGGATCGCATCGACACTGAACGGTCGAGTGGTGGTGCGCGGTGATTTCGATGCTCTCACCGGTGAAATGCTGCTATCGGCCCTGTCGAATCTGACGATGCCCACCCCGGCACCCGATGGAACCCCGGATTCCCGGTCGGCGGCGAAGCGGACCGCGGACGGGTTCACCGAACTGATCCGCCGCTATCTGGAATGCGCCAAAACCGGCACCGATGGTGGTCAGCGGCCGCACGTGAACGTGCACATCAACGCACGTGATCTCGCGGAGCATCGGGACTGCGCCGCCGCACCCGCTGCTTCTGGTGACGGAGTGGCTGTGTCGGATCTTGATGTCGGACATATGCCGTGGCTCGGACCACTGTCCGTCTCGCAGACAAGGCTTCTCGGGTGCGATTGTTTCCTCTCGACTGTGCTGCTCGACGGTCACGGCGCGCCGCTCGATGCGAAACCCGGGAAACGGTTGGTCACCGCGGAGCAGCGAGTGGCGCTGATCGCGAGAGACAAAGGCTGCTCCTTCCCCGGCTGCACATGTGTGCCCGCGTGGACCGATGCACACCACATCCGGCACTGGGCCAACGGTGGCCCCACGGTGATGAACAACCTTGTCCTACTGTGCCGTTCACATCATCGGTTGATGCACCGCAAAGCCGGGTTCGTCGGGAAGTGGGTGATCCGCATCGGCGTCGACAACAAACCGTGGTTCATCCCACCACCCTCGATCGACCCGCAGCAGCACCCGCGGCCGGCGAACACCACATTCAAAACCTGAGGTAGTACTCCTCAGGCACAACAGAACACGTGCCAGCACCGCATCGAGCAGATCTCGATGCGGTGCCGAAAGCCGTGAATTCCGTCAGACCGCCTGCGGAACTTTGGTGGCGCGTGGGAATCGCTCCCGAATCTCCGCCGGGGTGACAACTCTCGGGTCGAGGGGTTGCTCGTCACGCAGGTGGCGCTCCAACACCTTGCCAGTCATCGGCGCGATGACCTTCAGAGCAGTGGTCATGTTCTTCGGTGAACTGCCGACCCGGACCGCAGTTCGCACCGCGGGCGCAATTGCCCTGTCCAACAAAGCGGGTTGATCGAAGCCGCCCATGGTTCGCATCCAGCCCGGCAATGTTGCAATAGTGGCCGGCGCGACCAATCGGCTGAACGCCGCGAACTTCGTCTTCCCCTGCGCCCTTGGCGTTCTCAACAAGTAGTGCATCGCCCGGTTGGCACGCTCGGAGGTACACAATCTGGGCCTGACTTCAGCGAAGTACTCCCGTACCTCGTCTCGCGAGCGCGGAACGTCGGACGCTTTGCATGTCTGCAGTTCGGCAGCGATCACGCATTCTTCCCAGTACCGCTGCTCTTCGACGGCGGAGAGTGGGCCCGGCCCGTACATCTCGTAGCACTTGAGCACCGAATGCCAACCGGTCACGTGGATCCACAGTTGTGACGCCGGATTGTTTGCACTGTAACGAGTTCCGGTGATCGGTTCGATACCCGTGGCCTGAGCGTGAACCGTCATGAGATGGTCGGACAACGCCAGTGCCGTCCGCCCGTCGGCAGTGGCGACGGTCAGGAAGTACGCCAAGGTTCGGTCGAGTCGCCCGGCGGGATCGCTGTAGATCCCGCTCATATCTGCCACCGCGGCAGCAAGGAAGGGGTCGAAGTGCTCGAGCACCACTGACCGCTGGAAACCGATCAATGCTGTCGGAGCCGCCCAGATCTTCCAACTGGGTGATCCTGGGCCGAAGAAGCCGTAATCCTCACGCGGTCGATTCATCGTCAGTTCAGACATTTCATTCCTCCCCGTTCGTTGACCCTGCACAGTTCATTTCGTAGGCACCAGACAAGGCGACTACTTGCTGCCAGACGTACTCGAATCGCTCGGCCGCGAACGCGGGGCGCCGAATAGATGCGAGAGCCAACCGCTGCTGATCTTCACTGGCGCTGGGTTTTCCGTACAACTCCACCGCTGCAGCACTGAAGTCGCGGACCAGGACGTCGAAGATCTGATCCAGCACCCCATCGCTCCGCTGCCCCTCGTCCAATCCCAAGATCTCGGCTTGTTCGAGGATCAACTGACCGTAGACGACGAGGGTGAAGAGTTCGGTGATCGCCAGGCCGAAGTCCAAGTCGACCTGCTGCGCCGCATCCGGTGCAGCTTCGGCAAGGAGGGTCACGAGAGCTTCGGCCTGCTCCACGAACAGTGCGACGTTGGGAACATCCGCAAACTTCGCGTACACCGCTCGCCAGTCGTCGAATCGAACCTTGGACAACCCCCGTGCCGGGCCCTGACGGAACAGGAACTCGTCGTCGGCTGCGTCGTTACGCGTCGGAACCGCCGGAAATGACTCGGGGGCAAAGAGGTACGCCGGCATGAACTTGGCGATCAGGGCGAGATTGACGGCGACGGTCCCCTCGAGCTTGGGCAGCCCGTCGACATCCATCTTGGCCACCGCGAGGTAGCTGTCCTTCTCGAAGCCCTTTGCCGCAGCGATGTCGGAGAGCAGTCCGATCACCTTCTGTGCCTCGGTTGTCACCTTCATCTTGGTGACGGGATTGAACAAGAGGTAGCGGCGGTCCTCGGGCGATGCGGTGCGGAAGTAGTCCACCGCACGATCCGAGAAGAGCCTCATCGCCAGCAGGCGCGCGTACGCGTCGACGAATTCACGTCGTACGTGTGGGAACGCCGTGACGGGATTGCCGAACAGGATTCGATTGTGCGCGTGGGTAATCGTCTCGTACAAGGCATGAGTCGACATACCGATTCCGCCGAAACACAGGTTGAATTTTCCGATGTTCACGGTGTTGAGCGCGGCACTGAATGCTGCCTCGCCGGTATGCAGGATATCCTCTGCCACAACGGGATATTCGGCGAGTGAGAACTCCGCTACGTACATCTGGGCCGGAACGATGTTCTTCACCACGGTGAATGCCGGATGGTCCGAGTCGGCGTAGAAGAAGACGTACTGATCGGCGCCCTCCACTCCGTCGACACGACCGAAGACAGAGACCGTGTTGGCGCAGTTGCCATTTCCGATGTAGTACTTCGAACCGCTGGCCAGGTACCCGCCGCTGCCGTTCGACGTCAAGACCATGTCGGTGGAGTAGACGTCGGCGCCGTGCTCTTTCTCGGACAATCCGAATGCCGCAACGCCTCCGGAAGCCAAAGCGGAAGCTGCTCGCGCCCTTGCAGTCTCGTTGTCGCTCTGCCACACCGGCCCGAGGCCGAGAATGGTCACCTGCCACGGGTACCAGTAGTTGAGTCCGTAGAAGCCGAGGATCTCGGACAGCGCGGCGATACGGCTGGTATCCCAGCGCTTGTCGGAGTCACCGCCGCTGTCGCGGGCGGGGGTCAGGAAAGTCGCGAACAGGCCTTCCTTTGCCGCGAAGTCGAGGAAGTCGGAGTAAAAGGTCTTGTCGTGATAGTCGGCCAGAAGTCGATTCTTTCCACGCGCCTCGAACCAGTCGACGGTCGCGCCCAGCAGTCTCCGCGTGGTCGCGTCGAATTCCGGCCGATCGTAAGTGGAGGGATGGAGCAACAGATCATTCGGCACCAAAGAGGTCGACGCTGTCATCGCGGTTGTTCTCCTAGAGATCTCGGCAGAGGCGCCTCACTGACCGCCTCTTCGAATACAACGCCACCGTAACAATTGATGACGACGAATACAACGGTTGCGTATGATTCACGAAGAATTGGCAGGCAGATTAGGGTGGGAGCGGAGGTGAGGCACACGATGACCAGGTCACAAGCTGACGCAACGGATACACCGCGACGCAAATACGCCCCTCGCATGGCGCCCGAGCAACGACGCGAACAGCTGCTCGACGCAGCATTCGAGGTCACCGGCCGCGTAGGCCTGCACAACCTCAGCATGGAATCCGTCGCTGCCGAAGCCGGCGTCGGCAAGCCCGTCCTCTACACGATTTTCGATACCAGGACCGATCTCGTCGCTGCACTCCTGCGCCGCGAGCACGAGCGAGCCATCGCTCAGGTGCTCGAAACCATGCCGACGGATCTGAGCGAACTCGGCCCAGCGGCGTCATACACCGGAACCGTTGGCGCCTTCGTCGACGCCGTACTGGAGAACCCGACGCGCTGGCGCCTGATTCTGACGTCTGTCGAGAACGCCCCCAGCGAGTATCACGGCTTGCTGAAGCTCTCTCGCGGAGCTGTCTTCGCCCGCGCCGAAGAACTGGCGCGTGCCGGGATTGCCCTCGAACCGAAGCTCGAAGGCCTTGATCCGGTTCTCCTCGCACACACCATGATGTCGTTTGCCGAAATGCTCGGACGACTGGCCGTCAGCGACCCCGAAACCTATACCCGAGAAAGACTTTCCAGTTTTGCCGTTGCGCTCGCTCAGTCGGTCGGGCGTTAGCAGACCACTGAAACCTGTCGGTCGGATCTGCTTCAATACACGCATGACATCACCATCGATCGAACCGCTACAGCTTTTCGAAACGTCTCCGGGCAACTGGTCACTGATGCTCACCGACCAGCATTTCGGCAAGGTAGCAGCGGTATTCGAGCAGGTAGAGGGTTTCGAAGGCTCCGGCTACGACTGGGCGTCGGTCGCCCACGCAGTGGTAGGCCGCGATGCACCGCATCTGGAGGGCCGCTTCGGCACCGATCCCGAAGCGGGCATGTTTGTCGCGTACGGCAGCGACAACGAAGCTCTTGGTGAACTCGGAGTGCTTCTCGCCAAAGCGTATTCGGATGCCGAGTACCTCGGCGGCCTGGTCGCCATTTCCGAACTCGACTAGAGCTCCTGCTGAAACGACACCGGCCCCACACCTAGGTGCGGGGCCGGTACCGAAGGAAAGATCTAGCCGACCAACAGCTCGGCAATCTGAATCGTGTTGAGAGCGGCACCCTTACGGAGGTTGTCACCCGAAACGAAGAGCGCGAGTCCGCGTCCCTCCGGGACACCCGGATCCTGACGGATACGACCGACCAGCGACGCGTTGCCGCCGGCAGCGGCCAGCGGCGTCGGAACCTCGACCAACTCCACTCCGGGAGCGTCGGCGAGGATTTCCTTCGCACGAGCGACCGAGAGCGGGTTCGCGAACTCTGCGTTGATCGCGAGCGAGTGTCCGGTCACGACGGGAACGCGCACGCAGGTGCCCGAAACCAGCAGATCAGGAAGTCCGAGGATCTTGCGGCTCTCGTTACGGAGCTTCTGATCCTCGTCGGTCTCGCCGCTTCCGTCGTCGACCAGCGAACCTGCCAGCGGCAGGACGTTGAACGCGATGGGGGCGACGTAGTTGTTCGGAGCCGGGAAGTCGACGGCGCTGCCGTCGTGAACCAGCTTCTCGGCGTCACCGACAACGGCGCGCACCTGGCCGAGGAGTTCCTCGACGCCGGCGATGCCGCTACCGGACACAGCCTGGTAGCTGGAAACGATCAGACGCTGCAGACCGGCTTCGTCGTGCAGAACCTTGAGCACCGGCATCGCTGCCATGGTGGTGCAGTTGGGGTTCGCGATGATGCCCTTGACCAGGTTCTTCGTGTCCTGCGGGTTGACCTCGCTGACCACGAGGGGAACCTCGGGATCCTTGCGCCATGCGGAAGAGTTGTCGACAACCGTCGCACCGGCCGCGGCAAAGCGCGGAGCCTGCGCACGAGACAGCGTCGCACCGGCGGAGAAGAGGGCGATGTCGATGCCCTTCAGATCCTCGTCGGACGTTGCTTCGGCATCCTCGACAACGATCTCTTCGCCGCGGAACGTCAGCTTCTTACCGGCGGAGCGTGCCGATGCAAAGAACCGCACCTTGTCCGCGGGGAAGTTACGTTCTTCGAGCAGAGTGCGCATGACGATGCCGACCTGACCGGTCGCACCGACAACAGCGATTGTTGTCATCAGAAATTACCGTCCTGTTCCTGCGTGTACTACAGCTTCTTCGTCGCCGCCGAGACCGAAAGCGGCGTGGATAACGCGCACGGCGTCGTCGAGTTCGGTGTCCTTGACCAGCACGGAGATGCGGATCTCGGAGGTCGAGATGAGATCGATGTTGATGTCGGCCTTGGCCAGTGCCTCACAGAACGTGGCCGTGACGCCCGGGTGGCTCCGCATTCCGGCACCGACCAGGGAAACCTTGCCGATGTGGTCGTCGAACAAGATCTGTGTGAAGCCGATGTCTTCCTGACGCTTGGTCAGGATCTCGACGGCGCGGGGGCCGTCGGCGGTCGGCAGCGTGAAGGTGATGTCCGTCTTGTTGGTCTCCACCTTGGAGATGTTCTGCAGCACCATGTCGATGTTGATCTCGGCATCGGAGACAGCGCGGAACACCTTGGCAGCATGTCCCGGTGTGTCCGGCAATCCGACAACGGTGATCTTGGCTTCGCCGCGATCGTGCGCGACTCCGGTGATCAGGGCCTCTTCCACAGGAATGTCCTCCATCGATCCGGACACGATTGTTCCGGGCTTGGTGGTGTATGACGAACGGACGTGCACAGGCACGTTGTAACGACGGGCGTACTCGACACACCGGAGCATGAGCACCTTGGCACCACACGCTGCGAGTTCGAGCATTTCCTCGAAGGAAACCGTCTCGAGGCGGTGAGCGTCAGGGACGATGCGCGGATCGGCGGAGAAGACGCCGTCGACGTCGGTGTAGATCTCGCAGACGTCAGCGTTGAGTGCAGCTGCCAACGCCACGGCGGTGGTGTCGGAGCCACCGCGTCCGAGCGTCGTGATGTCCTTGCTGTCCTGGCTGACGCCTTGGAATCCGGCGACCAGAACGATCGAGCCTTCGTCGAGGGCGGTGCGAACACGGCCCGGCGTGACGTCGATGATCTTGGCGTTTCCGTGGCTGCCGGTCGTGATGACTCCGGCTTGTGAGCCCGAGAACGAACGAGCTTCGGCGCCGAGGGAGTGAATTGCCATCGCTACCAAGGAGTTGGAGATGCGCTCACCCGAGGTCAGCAGCATGTCCATTTCACGGGCCGGCGGGGAAGGGCACACCTGCTGAGCCAGGTCGAGCAGCTCATCGGTGGTATCGCCCATCGCTGACACCACGACGACGACATCATTGCCGGCCTTCTTGGTCTCGACGATCCGTTCAGCGACTCGTCGGATGCGCTCGGCGGTTGCCACCGAGGATCCGCCGTACTTCTGGACGACGAGAGCCACGCGTTTCTACCTCCAGGTCGAAATTGTTTACAGATACCAGAGGTCGAGCTTACCGAGGTGGTCCTGGGACTTCCCGATGCGTACTGCTGTTCGCCTCAGATCCGCGCGGGATCAGTTGCGAGATCCGCGCTCGCATCAACGTCGCAGAACGCGAACCACCGGCAACGTAACCGACCACCGCGACGGCAACTCCGCAGGCGAGAAGCACGCGGATACTGCTGACCAGGGAAACTGCCAGCGCGTCGTACACCGCCACAGCCGCCTCGGACGACGGTATGTCTGAATTCTGTAAATAGACCCGGCGCACGACGGCCAGCGCCACCAGCAGGGCGATCATCGCCACCGCCGTCGCCAGCCCGACCAGGGACAGCGCGCGCATTCGCCCCGGTGCAACTGCGACGACCGCAATCGCGCAGGCCACCGACGCCCACGGCAACCAGGCTGCTGCTCGGTCGAGAGTGTTCGAGAAATCCTGGGCCCGCACCAACTCGTCGGATTGCAGGATCTCGAACTGCGGATCGAGCGCCGGGAGGCGATCGATCACGGTGAATCCGCGATCGCGCAGGTTCGTCCTCAGTTCCGTCATGACCGGTTCGAGGGAGACGGTGACCGTTCCGCTTTCGTCGGCCCGAACTATGCCGTCGGCGGCTCGGCCGGTCACCATCGCGGCAAGTTGCGCGTGCGCTCGACGGTTGGCCGCGGTCCAGAGCGTCGCAAACTGGTCGCTCGAGACCAACGACTGAGCGGCCTCACGAACAAGTCTCTCGGCCTGTCTCGTCACCACCTGCGGAAACTCGTCCAACCGCTGCGTCAATTCCTCGGTCAGCCGATCAACGACCGCCGATTGGACAGCGGGGTCGGCAGCCAGCGGGGCAACGGACTCGACATAGCTGTCGGTGTCGTTCACCTGGGTGTGGACGAACAGCGCGAGCACCGAGCCGGCAAAACCGAGACCAGCGAGAACGATCAGTAGTGAACAGACGATCCAGCGGATCGAGCGCATCACGTGTGCTTGGCGCGCGCCGGTCGAATCTTCGCGGTGATGTGGTGAATGCGGTGATCGTCAGCGGGTATCCGGAAGGTCTCGGTAACCCGAACGGTCATCAGGTTGCGCCCGAACAACCCGGCGTCAAGGAGGTAGTCAGCCGTCAGGTCGTCCCCGTCGACCGTCCACTCCACCTCACGAATGTCGCGGATCACGCGATACTGAGGACCTCCGGAAAGGCTGCGCCGCAGATGATTCCCCGAAAATCCGGTCTTCAACCCGACCTCGTGACGTACCGCGTCCGGAGCCAGCGGTACGGAACTGCCATCGTGACTACGGAGCGCGTCGAGGTACGTGCTCGCCACGGCGATTCGGGGATCCATGGACGACAGTCCACCATTTTCGAGGCCGAAACGGCAGCACAATTCGGCGACAAATTGGACATGAGGGCGAACCCCACCGATTTCTCGCGAAATCCAGGAGTAGAGTGCTGTGCATGCAGCGCGCACTCCTTCTTGGTTGCCGCGACGGGGTCTGATCCAGACTGGCCTCCCGCCGCGGGGTTTTTGTGCGCCGGTCGACCAAGCCTTCCGGACTCATGGTCTTGACCAACAGGTCATCAGGCCAGGTCCACAATCCTGGAGATCACACCAATGTCCCCCGCTGACGCATTCACCACCGGCACTCGCACCATTACCCCGCCCACGAAGCCGGCACCTTCCGACCAGCCTGCGTGGAACACGCAGAAGAACTCGTCGATGCCGACGTTCCGCTACCGCCCGTTCGCCGAAGAGGTCGAGACGGTCACGCTGCCCGACCGCACCTGGCCGGACAAGATCATCGACCGAGCACCCCAGTGGTGTGCCGTTGACCTGCGCGACGGCAACCAGGCGCTGATCGATCCGATGAGCCCGGCGCGCAAGCGTCGCATGTTCGATCTCCTGGTCCGTATGGGCTACAAGGAGATCGAGGTCGGATTCCCGTCCGCGAGCCAGACCGACTTCGACTTCGTTCGCGAGATCATCGAGGACGGCGCGATCCCGTCCGATGTCACCATCCAGGTGCTGACGCAGTCGCGTCCTGAACTGATCAAGCGCACATTCGAGGCGTGCGAAGGTGCCGAGAACGCGATCGTGCACTTCTACAACTCCACCTCGATCCTGCAGCGCCGCGTCGTGTTCCGCGCCGACAAGGACACGATCAAGAAGATCGCCACCGACGCCGCCGAACTGGTCCTGGCCGAGTCGAAGAAGTACCCGGACACCAACTGGCGCTGGGAATACTCGCCCGAGTCCTACACCGGCACCGAGCTCGAGTACGCCAAGGAAGTATGTGACGCCGTCACCGAAACCCTGGGTGCGACGCCTGCCAACCCGGTCATCCTGAACCTGCCCGCCACCGTCGAGATGGCGACACCCAACGTGTACGCCGACTCCATCGAGTGGATGCACCGCAACCTGGCCCGCCGCGATTCGGTCATCCTGTCGCTGCACCCCCACAACGACCGCGGCACCGGCGTCGCTGCAGCCGAGCTGGGCTACCAGGCCGGCGCAGACCGCATCGAAGGCTGCCTGTTCGGTAACGGTGAGCGCACCGGCAACGTCTGCCTGGTCACCCTCGCGCTGAACATGTTCACGCGCGGCGTCGACCCGCAGATCGATTTCTCGAACATCGACGAGATCCGTCGCACGGTCGAGTACTGCAACCAACTGCCCGTCCACGAGCGTCATCCGTACGGCGGCGACCTGGTCTACACCGCGTTCTCCGGCAGCCACCAGGACGCGATCAACAAGGGCCTCGACGCCATGAAGGTCGACGCCGACAACCAGGACTCGGACGTCGACGACATTCTCTGGCAGGTCCCCTACCTGCCGATCGACCCCAAGGACGTCGGCCGCAGCTACGAGGCCGTCATCCGCGTGAATTCGCAGTCCGGCAAGGGCGGCGTCGCGTACATCATGAAGGCCGATCACGGTCTGGTGCTGCCGCGTCGTCTGCAGGTCGAGTTCTCGCAGTCGGTCCAGAAGATCACCGACGGCGAAGGCGGCGAGGTCTCGCCGAAGGAAATGTGGGACGTCTTCCACGAGGAGTACCTCGCCCCCGTCACCCCGCTCGAGCGCATGAAGCAGAAGGTCACCGCCTCCGAGGAGGACGGCGGCACCGACGCCATCACCGCCATCGTCAAGGTGAACGGCAAGGAGCAGGAGATCTCGGGAACCGGTAACGGCCCGCTCGCTGCCTTCGTCGACGCGCTGGGAAGCATCAACTTCGACGTTCGTGTCCTCGACTACTCCGAGCACGCAATGTCCGCCGGCGACGACGCCCAAGCGGCGGCCTACGTCGAGTGCGCCGTGACGGGCCCGGACGGTCAGAGCACCGTCGTCTGGGGTGTGGGTATCGCCACGTCAATCACGACGGCGTCGCTGCGCGCCGTGGTTTCGGCAGTGAACCGCGCGAGCTGACACTCACGCAATACGAACCCGGCTCTTCAACAAACCCTGGTCTCACCCGATTTTCGGGTGAGACCAGGGTTGTTTTCACGGCACAGAAGTTCTTCGGTCCGTGTTTTCGGTTCGGCATGACATAGGTCCCGAAAGAGTCGCTTAGCGAAGTTAACAAACAGGATTCACCCATCGAGGATGATGCAGCCGACCCCGGCACGTGAGATAGTCACCTCAGACAAATCCGACTTGTGAAATGGGGCTCGACAATGGATTCCTTTTGGGACTTCCTCTGGCTGATCATCATCAGCTTCGCGTTCATCGCGTACCTGATCCTGCTCTTCTCGATCATCACCGACCTATTCCGCGATCACAAGACTTCCGGCTGGGTAAAGGCAATCTGGATCGTCTTCCTGTTCTTCATTCCGCTGCTCACCTCGCTCGTCTATCTGATCGTCCGAAGCGACGGAATGGCCCAGCGCTCCATGGAGGCTGCTCAGCAGGTCAAGAATGCACAGGACAGCTACATCCGTGAGGTTGCCGGAAAGTCCCCGGCCGAGTCCATCGCAGATGCAAAGGCGCTTCTCGACGCCGGCACCATCAGCGAAGAAGAATTCGCAGCGCTCAAGGCCAAGGCCCTCGCCTGATTCAGGCCCTCACTAATCAGTGAGGATTGCACTACCGAAACGGGAGCGACACTAATCGTGTCGCTCCCGTTTCGTATTCATTCACCATCCGCCGTTCATGCACCGACAGCCGTTCATTCACCGACAGCTCGCGCGACGTCGCGAAAAGCGTCGAGAACCACTCCGATAGCCGGGCTGCGGTCGATGTGTAATCGAGTTGCCAATTCATAAACGCGAGCAGCGCGCACGCCTGCCACCGGTTTCCTCGACACTCCAGGATGTGTGATCGCGTAACGCGGCATCAAAGCCACACCGTGGCCCGCCGCCACCAACTCTTCGATAACTCGGAAATCGTTTATCCGATGAGCGACTCGAGGTTGGACCCCGGTGACGGATGCAACGGACAACAGAACGTCGTCGACCGGAAACCCGCCGCGCACGCTGATCCAGTTCTCGTCGGCCAATTGTTCCAACCGGACCGAATCCTGCTCGGCGAGTGGATGATCAGGCCGCAGCACCAGATCGATCGGTTCACGCATCAGCGGTTGCACGCTGACCCGGGGAAACGAGGTCTCGGCGCCGCGTTCGTCACGGTGAGTGAGGATCACGTCGTGATCGGCCAACAGTCCAGGGACGGCCGACGCCGGTTTGTCGACGTCGTGTGCGTCGATGTCCACGTCCGAGTTCTTCAGCGCCGTCAGAACGCCGGGCAGCAGGAGAGCTGCTCCGGAGGGAAAGAACGCGACTCGCACCTTGCCGCGCGGCGAGCCTCGGTACGACGCCATCTCGTCCGCTGCCCGGTCGAGCGCCGCCACCACGTCGTCGGCGCGGAGCACCAGCGCTCGACCAGCGTCGGTGAGGCGCAGCGTGCGCCCGTCCGGTTCGAGGAGCGAGACCCCCGCCTCTCGGCCGAGGATCTTGAGTTGTTGCGAGACGGCGGACGGTGTCATCGAGAGAGCGAGAGCAGTAGCGCCGACGGTTCTTCGGTCGGCGAGCTCACGGAGGATCCGCAAGCGCGTGGCATCCATACGGTGACGAATATCCATGTAGCAAAACTACATGGATAGTGCATCTATATTCGCTTGTTCTGATGCTTCGTACGGCTCACGATTAACGTCATGACTCCCCGCGACCGTCTCCTCGGCCTGACCGTGATCGTCTTGTGGGGTCTGAACTTCCTGGCCATTCGCGTCGGCCTGGATCATTTCCCGCCGTTCTTCTTCGCGGCGCTGCGGTTCCTGATCATCGCGATTCCGGTGGTCATCTTCGTGCCGCGTCCGCAGGTACCGCTCCGTTGGTTGCTGCTCTACGGATTCGGTTTCGGATTCGGCCAGTTCGTCTTCCTCTTCTGGGCGATGCATTCGGGGATGCCGACGGGTCTCGCATCACTGGTCCTGCAGTCGTCCGCGCCGTTCACCGTCCTACTCGGCGCGTTCCTGCTCCGCGAGAAGCTCAGCGTCTGGCAGGTCTCCGGGATCGCCGTCGCCGTAGCCGGTATGTCGTTGATCGGCTGGGACCGTTCACACCACGCGGCACTGCTGCCCGTGATCCTCACGCTCCTCGGCGGTCTGTCCTGGGCGTTCGGCAATCTCGGCAGCCGCTTGGCCGCGGCGAACACCGTCGGCGAGCCCGCACCGATGCGCTTGATGCTGTGGATGTGCGTCATCCCGCCGTTGCCGATGCTCGCCCTGTCAGCGGTGGTCGAAGGCCCGACCGTCGGATGGCACGCGCTCGGCACCGCGTTCAGCGCCGACGCCTGGCCGTCACTGGTCGGGCTGGCCTACATCATTCTGCTCGGCACCATCGCCGGATCCGGGCTCTGGACGATGCTCATGGGCCGCTATCCCGCCGGCATGGTGGCGCCGCTCTCCTTGCTGGTACCGGTAGTGGGAATCGGCGCGTCCTGGCTGTTCCTGCACGAGGATCCGAGCCCGTTGTCCCTGGTCGGGGCAGTCATCGTGATCGCCGGAGCGAGTGCCGCACAGATGAGGCGCAAGCCCGCGAACACTGTTTTCTCGGACACACCTGCAGCCTCACCACCGGCGCGACTCGGCGTCTGACGATGCCCTGTGCCAAACTCGGGCCGTGGGAACTGGACTATCGATCACAGTGCGCGGAAAGCTCGCCATGCGAGCTGCCGCAGCAGCATCTTGGGCATCGCAGAAGGCCGGTCGCGGCAAGGGTTCGATGATCGGCGGGTTGATCGCCCTCAAGATCGACCCGACGCTCATGACTCAGCTCGGACGCGGCAAGCGCACCGTCGTGGTCACGGGCACCAACGGCAAGTCGACGACCACGCGTATGACCGCCGCAGCGCTCGCGACACTCGGTGACGTCGCCACGCAGGCCGACGGCGCCAACATGGATGCCGGGATCGTGGCCGCTCTGGCCGCGCGTACGGACGCAACGCTGGCAGCACTCGAGGTCGACGAACTGCACGTCCCCCACGTAGCCGACGCCGTGAACCCGGAAGTGATCGTGCTGCTCAATCTCAGCCGCGATCAGCTCGACCGGGTCGGCGAGATCAACATGATCGAGCGGAAGCTCCGCGCGTGCGTCAATGCGCATCCGAACGCGGTGATCGTCGCCAACTGCGATGACGTACTGGTCACCTCCGTGGCATACGACGCCGCCAACGTCGTGTGGGTTGCTGCCGGCGGCGGCTGGGCCGGCGATTCCGTCAGCTGCCCGCGCACCGGTGAACCCATCGTGTGGGAGGGAAAGCACTGGCGCAGTACCGGTTCCGACTTCGCGCGGCCCGAGCCGACCTGGTGGCTCGACGACGACAATCTCTACGGCCCCGACGGCCTGAAGATTCCGATGACGTTGACTCTCCCCGGAAAAGCCAACCGCGGTAACGCCGCTCAGGCCGTAGCTGCTGCGGCTGCTTTGGGCGCAGATCCGGTCGGGGCAGTTGCCGCCGCGTCGACGGTCCAGGAAGTCGCCGGCCGCTACAGCACCGTCGAGGTCGGACCGCACTCCGTCCACATGCTGCTCGCGAAGAATCCCGCCGGTTGGCAGGAAGCGCTGTCGATGATCGATCCCACGGTGGACGGACTCGTGATCGCGGTGAACGGTCAGGTGCCGGACGGCGAGGACCTCTCCTGGCTGTGGGACGTGAAGTTCGAACACTTCGAAGGCGTCAAGGTAGTGGCCGCCGGCGAACGCGCAACCGATCTCGCCGTTCGCCTCACGTACGCAGGCGTCGAGCACACCCTCGATCCGGATCCGTTGCGCGCCATCGCTTCCTGCCCTCCCGGACGCGTGGAGGTACTGGCGAACTACACAGCCTTCCGTGACCTCAACACCGCCATCGCGAAGGAGTCTCGCAATGTCTGACTCGACAATTCGCATCGGACTGGTTCTCCCCGACGTCATGGGCACCTACGGCGACGGCGGCAATGCCCTGATCCTGCGTCAGCGTCTGCGGATGCGCGGGTACGACGCCGAAATCGTGGACATCACCTTGAGCGATCCGGTCCCCGACTCGCTCGACGTGTACACATTGGGTGGCGCCGAGGATTCCGCTCAGCGACTCGCAACGCGCCATCTCGCGAAATACCCTGGCCTGCAACGCGCCGCCGAGCGCGGCGCACCGGTTCTGGCGATCTGCGCTGCCATTCAGGTGCTCGGCAACTGGTACGAAACCTCCAGCGGCGAACGCGTCGACGGTGTCTCGATGCTCGACGTCACGACCTCTCCGCAGGAGAAGCGTTCCATCGGCGAGGTCATCACGAAGCCCTTGATCGACGGGCTCACAGCACCTCTCTCAGGTTTCGAGAATCACCGCGGCGGAACAACTCTGGGTAGCTCAGCCTCTGGATTCGCACGTGTCACCCATGGTGTCGGAAACGGCGTCGGTGACGGATTCGAAGGCGTCGTGCAGGGTTCGGTGATCGGGACGTACATGCACGGACCCGCCTTGGCCCGGAATCCGGAACTCGCGGACCTCCTGCTCATGCGGGCCTTGGGCGTCAACGAGCTCGAACCCCTGCATCTGCCCGAGGTCGACAAGCTCCGCAAGGAGCGGCTCGCGATTCGCTGAGCCTGTCGTCCGTTCGGACGACTGTTGGTGGGCGGCGGCACCTCGTAGCCTCATTCCATGCGTCTTCGTGTGGCGATCTGTATTGCGGCGACTGCGATCATTGCCGTCGGGTGTTCGACGCAGGGCAGTGGCGGGCCCAAAGAAGCAGGTGGGACCCAGGAAGTAGGCGGGCCCCAGCAGGCAAGTGTCACTGCTGATCCGGTTTCAGAGGCGAGCGCAACGGCGCCTAGCATCATCGTCCTGGACGCCTCGGGGTCGATGAAGCAGGACGACGCTCCCGGTCCTCGAATCGATGCCGCCAAGAACGCGATTCACACTCTTGTCAGTGGTCTTCCAGACGACACAGCGCTCGGTCTGATCGCGTACGGCACCGCCACAGGTAGCAGCGACGCCGAGAAGGACGCGGGTTGCCGCGACATCAAGACCGTCGTGCCACTCGGACCGCTCGATCGAAATGCATTCGCAGCGGGAATCGACGGGTTGTCCGCGTCGGGATACACGCCGATCATGGCTGCGCTTCAACAAGCCGCCGCCGCACTCCCGACCGATGGCGAGCGCACGATCATCCTCGTCTCCGATGGAGAGGACACCTGCTCAACCGAACCTCCATGTGAGTCCACGGAAGCGATACCTCACGATCCTGACCTGACTATCCACACAATCGGATTCAAGCTCGACGCCGCTGCGTCCGGCCAGTTGAAGTGCATCGCCGACGCGACCGGGGGCATGGCGATCGACGCCGCCAACGCAGCGCAACTCACCGCACGGCTGGCGGTTGCCTCGAATCCCGAATCCGCACGGGAGCGACTCTCCACCAGCGGCTTCCGTGACCTTCGGATCGGCATGACGGTGGAGGACGCACGGAAAGCGGCCGGCGATCTGGTGTCGGTATCGAAGACCGGAACGGTGGTGGTCGAATGGCAAGACTGCGAATTGACCTTTACCGATGGCGTTCTCGTCGAAATTGCACCCCGGACCGGTGCTGTCACACTGGACGGACTGGCCGTCGGCCAGAAGATGCAGCGCGCCGCCGAACTGTACGGTCCCTTCACTGCCACAACCAATTCCGACGGCGAATCGGTTGCAGTCTTTCCGGCCGACTCCGAAGCAGGAACCGGGTATCGCATCACCTTCACACCCGAAGGCAAGAAAGCGGATGAGGGAACTATCACCCGCATAGTCCTCTGCCGGTGCTTGCCCGCGACTGCGGGATCATCGGCGGGCGGTACACCCACCGAGATCGTGAATCTTGTTGCCGTCGACGGTTCCGGCAAACCCAAATCCGGTTGGAGTGTCAAGACACCGGCCATGAAGATCAGCGAGTGCTACGGAGCATCTCAGTCGGCCGTCACGCCGGGAGTCATCACCTGCGGAAGCACCGCAGACGGGGCGGACGCGTGTTGGGTCGGCCCGGAGCCCGATTCGATTCTCTGCCTGCAATTTCCCTGGGGAACAGAACTGATCACCGCTCGAGGCGTGGACGGCGTCGAGGCCTATCCGCCGCCCGCCGGCCCGACTCCCTTCGGGCTCGAACTCGAGAACGGCCTTCTCTGCCGCGTCCGGCACGGCGGTTCGTGGCCCTCTGCCGAATCCGACCCCCGTCTGGCGGGCGCCTACTCCTGCCGAGGGCAAGGGACGGATACACCCATCGTATGGGCCGAAAGCACCTATCCGATCGATCGTTCCGAAGATCGGTGGACCGTGCTGGTCGGACCGTCGAAGGGACCGCTGGAGACCGTCGCCGTCACCAAGGCGATATTCCTTGCCGCCGAATGAGCGCTCAGACGGTTTCGGATTTCCCCTCGGTCAGAACCAGTTCCACGGCCAACAGCGCGGCGCAGGCCAGTCCCGCAACCAGTTCGGGCACCGCGGTGTAGGTACCACCGAGCACGACGACGATCGCGACCGAGAACGGCATGAGGGTGCGTACCGAGGAGTCATGTAGTCGAATGTGGATGAACCACAGCGCTGCAAGGATGACCGCGACCGGAACGGTGACGGCAGCACCCGTCACCAACGCGCTGCCGTCACCGTGATGAGTCCAGAAGTCGACGCGCGAAGCCAACCCCGCACCGATGGCGGCAGCGGCGGCGAAGATGAAGTAGTGACCGAACCCCCAGACGAAGGGTGAGACGTTGTCACCGCCGATCACTTCGCCTGCATTGCGTTGGAAGTAGAGCCACCACAGGCTGAAGACAATCAGAATGCCGCCGATCACGACGTAGGTGACCTGCGCTGCCGGATGCTCACCGTCGACCGCGTCCTGAATCGCGATGGTGGTCGAAAGGATCGTCTCGCCCAGAACGATGATGAAGAACAACGAGTACCGCTCCGCGATGTGATGCGGGTGCCACGGCGTCATGCCCGGCTTCTCCGACCAGATCGGTACCGCGAATTCGCACAGAACCAACACCAGGAACGTCGGGACGTAAATGGCGGACGGAACGAAGTAGAAACCGATCCAACCGATCTGGACCAACACGATTCCGAGAGCGTATCGACGAGCCGTGAGCGCATGTTCGGGGTCGTTCCGCGACACCCTGAGCCATTGGATGACCAGGGCTATTCGCATGATGACGTAGCCGACGATGATGAGCAGGGCGTCGTCGTTGAAGAAGCGGACGATGCCGGCTGCAAGGACCAGCGATCCGAGGATCTGGAAGATGGTCAGCAGCCGGGCGATTCCGTCGTCGTTGTCGTACGCCGAGGTGAACCACGTGAAGTTCAGCCACGTCCACCAGATCGCGAAGAACGCCATCGCGAAGTGCCCGACGCCCGAAGCCGCGTGCCCTTCGCTGATCGCGTGGTGCAGACCGGTGGCCGCTTGAGCGACCGCCACGACGAAGCAGAGGTCGGTGAGCAGCTCGAGCGGCGTCGCCACCCGATGCGGCTCGTGCGGATCCCGCGGAACCAACGGCCGGATGAACGAACTGGTGCGATTCACGAAGGGCAGAGTAGCGCGATGATTGCCGACGCGCTGCCCGTGACTGCAACCTGTCGTCTCAGATATTCACGCCGACGCCCCGATCTGGGCTCGGATTTCCAACTGATCGGCGAGTTCGGCGCCTATCGCCCCCACGCTCCCCAAGGTGAAGGCGATCTGCCGTCCCCACAGGAAATAGCGGTGAATCGGATAGTCGACATCCGCTCCGATTCCGCCGTGCAGGTGCTGGGTCGCGTGCACCACACGCAGGCCGCCGCGCGACGCCCACCATTTGGCGACCAGCGCCGCTGCTTCCGCTTCACTCTCGACTCCGCTGTCCATCAGCCAGGCAGCGCGGTGCGTGGTCAACCTTGTGCTCTCGGTGTCGAGGTACGCGTCGGCGGCCCGGACGGCAACTGCCTGGTTGGTCGAGAGTGGACGACCGAATTGCACTCGCTCGGAGGTGTATTTCGCCGTCATCCCCAGCGCTTCCTCGCAGACGCCGGTAGCCAGGGCCGCAAGAGCCACCCGTGCACGCCGCAACGTCCAGTCTCGAACCACCGCGCCGTCTGCGGGAAGTGCGTCAGCTGCAGTAACCGCAACCCCGTCGAACTGCACAGAACTGTTGCTCTCGCGGTTCGTCACCGCAAGCGGTGTACGCACCAGCGCGTCCCGGTCCGTGGGCACGATCATGACGCTGACACTGCCGTCCGGCATCGTCACCGGAACGACCAGCGCGGCCGCGAACTCCGCGGCAGGCACGGAGTCGACGTGGCCTGACAGAACCCAACCGTCAGGCGCCGGCTCGGCGCGAACCGCCGTCTCGGCGTTGTAGCCGGTGTCGAATGTGCCGGTGACGATCACCGAGCCGTCGAGCAGTCCCGGAAGCCACGACGCTTTCTGCTCCGTGCTGCCGAACTCGGAAATCGGCAGCGCCGCCGTGGAAATCACCGACCAGAGCGGCACCTGGGCGACCCGGCGGCCCTGTTGTTCGAGCACCGCGGCCAGGCCGAGCATTCCGAGTCCTGCTCCCCCGACCTCTTCCGGCAGAGCGATTCCCAGAACGTCGGAGTCGGCGAGGAGCTTCCACAGTTCGGCGTCGAAACCGCTGGTGCTCTCCACTTCCCGCAGTCGGTCCACTCCGGACTTCGCCGAGAAGATCGATTCACTCAGATCCCGCACGGCGGACAAGTTGTCGTCGAATTCGAATTCCATGTCAGCTCTTTTCGTTCTGTGCAGCGGGCCGGCGACGCGCAGCAAGCGCCATGCCCAGGCATTTTGCGGCGACAATTTCACGCATCACTTCGTTGGTACCACCACCGAAGGTGTTGTTCTGGGCGCGCCGACCCAGGTTCTCGACCCGCCCTTCCAGTACCGCTCCGGGTGTACCGGGGCGCAGTAAGCCCTTGGCACCCAGCACTTCCTGCAGCATGCCGTACGCACTGACGACGGCTTCGGTACCGAAGATCTTGGCCGCGGCCGAATCCCCGCCGCCCAAGGTGTTGGCGGCGACGTCCGCCACCAGTCGCAGGTTCATCAGGTCGGCGGCGCTGAGCAGCGCGTAGACTTCCGCCAATTTCTCACGTACCCAGCCGATGTCGTAGACGTGGCCGTCACCGGCGGGTTCCGTCTTTGCCCACTCGACCACCTCGGCGAAGAGCTCGTTGGCGATGCCACCGCGTGCTGCCAGGGCAACACGTTCGTGGTTGAGCTGGTTGGTGATGAGCTTCCACCCCTGATTGAGCTCACCGACGACATTGCTGATCGGCACCCGAACATCTTCGTAATAGGTTGCCGAAGTGCTGATTCCGCCCACGGTGTGAATTTCGGTGACCGAGAACCCCGGCGAATTGGTCGGTACCAAGACCACGGAAATGCCCTGATGCGTCGGCGCGTCAGGATCGGTGCGAACGGCAAGCCAGACCCAGTCGGCAAACACACCCGCACTGGTGAAGATCTTGTTGCCGTTGATGACAAGCTCGTCGCCCTCGATGCGGGCGCGTGTTTCGAGTGCCGCGAGATCGGTGCCCGCATTGGGTTCGGTGTAGCCGATGGCAAAGATCAATTCACCCGCCAGGATCGGACGCAGGAAGAAGTCCTTCTGAGCTTGCGTCCCGTGCTTGATCAGAGCGGGTCCGACGGTGTTCAGCGTGACCAGTGACAGCGGCGCATTCGCGCGAATCACCTCATCGTAGAACACATACAGAGCTTCGGGGTTCTCACCCCGACCGCCGAATTCCTCCGGCCACCCCAAGCCCAGCCAACCGTCTTTACCCATCCGGCGCAGGATGCGATCGAAGACGGGGCCGCCTTCGGTCTGATCCACGAGAGCACGGCGGTCTTCGTCGTTGATGATCTCTGCGAAGTATGCGCGCAATTCCTTGCGCAGAGTCTTCGACTCCTCCGACAAATCCAAGTACATGGTGAAGCTCCTAAGATCTACGAACGCGGCAGGCCGAGTACGCGCTGCGCGATGACGTTGAGTTGGATTTCGACGGTTCCGCCGCCGAACAGAATCGAGGGAAGTCCGATGTGGTCTATCGCGTAATTCGCCGACGGGTCGACAACTGCGGCGCGCGGTCCGAGCAGTCGCAACAGGTCCCGCGAGCCCTCGCGCTGCGCCAGGGCGTTGTACACCTTCGACACGCTGATCTCGGCGCCCGGTTCCTGACCCGCCAGTCGCGCCGACACTCCGCGCAGATTCATCGCGGACAGTGCCAACTCACGAGAGATACTGCGGCCGAGGCCTTCCACTGCATCTTCGCGGGGGCAGTCGTGGCTCGCGTCGGCAATCACCTGACGGAACAACCGACTCGAACCGTGGTGCAGCGTGCTGCCCATGCTCAAGCGTTCGTTGGACAGCGTTGTCGCAGCCAGTTTCCACCCTTGCCCAGGTTCGGCCACCAGGCAGTCGTCCGGGACGAAGACCTCGTCGAGGAATACCTCGTTGAATTCCGACTTGCCGGTGGCTTGCTTCAGCGGACGTACGTCGACGCCCTTCGAGGTCATGTCGACCAGGAAGTACGACAGCCCACGATGTTTCGGAGCGTCCGCGTCGGAACGCGCCAGGCATACTCCCCAATCTGCCTCGTGCGCACCCGAGTTCCACACTTTCTGACCTGACAGGACCCAGCCACCGTCGACCTTGCGCGCTTTCGTGCTCAGACCGGCCAGGTCTGATCCCGCGCCCGGCTCACTGAACAGCTGGCACCAGATGATGTCGGCGCGCAGCGAAGGCTCGACGAACCTGTCCTGCTGCTCGGCGTCGCCGTGTTCGAGAATCGTGGGCAGCACCCATTCCCCGATCACCGTGGACGGTTGAGCCCAACCTCGCATCGCGAATTCATGTGCGATGACGGCCTGTTCCCTCGGCCCCGCTCCGAGCCCGTACGGCGCCCGATAGTGCGGGGCAACCAGTTTGGCGTCGGCAAATCGGGCGCGTCGAGCGCGCCCCTTGGCCGGCGCCCAACTCGCGCTGGTGGTTCCGTCGTCAGGCAGCAGCGCAACCTCGTCCAGAACCCTCCGAACCTGCTCTCGTAACTCCGGCAGCATTTCCGGGTCGACAAAGGAGAAATCCCGTTCCGAATCGGCGGACCGGTCTCCCAATGTGTGTGCCCACTTCACCTCGGAACCCGCCACTGCCGCGATACTGATCGCCCGGCGCCAGTACAGATGCGCGTCATGCTCCCAGGTGAATCCGATTCCGCCGAGCAAAGTTACACATTCGAGGGCGTTCTCGATGCCGACGGGCAAAGCGGCCAACGCAGCTTGAGCCGAGACAAGTTTCTGCTGATCCTCGTCGTGGTCTTCGGATCGAGCGGCGTCCCACGCTGCGGCACAGGCAATCTCGGAGCGGACCAGCATCATGGCCGCCTTGTGCTGAACTGCCTGGAAGCTTCCGACCGGACGGCCGAACTGCTGCCGGGACTTCACATAGTCGACTGCGGTCCGTAGCGCCCACCCGGCGATACCGCTCGCCTCCGCAGCCAACACCGTGTTGACGACCAGTTCGGTTCGGTGCGCCTGGAGACCGTCGACGATCAGCCCAGCCTCGACCTGGTGATCGGTCAACGTCAGTGTTCCGATCGACCGTGTCAGATCCACCCCGTCTTCGATCACCACCGCAGCGGAAGTCGACGGTTCGAGCCGGAACCACAACTCGCCGTCTTCGCTGTTCGCCCGCACGAGAACGACATCAGCTCCGGGCAGACCTAGAGCTGGGTCGGCAGAACCGCTCACTGTCCACCCAGCATCGCTGCGAGCCGCGCGCAATCTCGTTCCGGTACAGACTGCTCCGGTTGCACCGGTGGCCAACTCCGTCAGCATTGTTTCCGCAGCCGGGCCCGCAGCTGTTGCGAGAATGCCACTCGCGATGACCGTCGGAACGTACGGTCCCGGATAGAGCGCATCACCCAATTGCTCGACTACCACTGCAAGTTCGGCAAGACCCGCCCCGTCACCGCCGTACTGCTCCGGCAGGTGCACTGCGTGCAGGCCCTGACGGACCAACCCATCCCACGAGTCCGGCCGATCACCGGCGGCGTACCTCTTGACGTTGCTCCGCGTATCGGCGATTCCACCGAAGCGGTTCGCGAATGCGGCTACCGCTTCCGCCAGGTCACGGTGATCTTCGAGCAGGGGTAGTGCCATGGCAGGTTCCTCAATCTTCGGTTCTTGTCAGATGCGTTCGAGAATCAGGCAGGTGGTTGCGGCGGACGCGCAGATCGCGATCAGTGCGATGGACTTGTTCCGGCGTTCCAGTTCGTCGATGACATTGGCCAACAGCCTGATTCCGGTTGCACCGGCCGGGTGGCCCAGTGCGATTGCGCCGCCGTTGACGTTCAGCAATTCGGGATCGACGCCGTGAACCTGCGCGAACGACATCGGTACCGAAGCAAATGCCTCGTTGACCTCGAACAGATCGATGTCGTCGATTGTCAGCCCGGTGCGTCCGAGCACGATGTTTGCCGCGTCGACGGGACCGTCGAGCATGAACTCGGTGTCACCGCCGATGACGCACTGCGCCAGTATCTTTGCCCGTGGCCGCACGCCGAGGGCCTTGGCTCGATCCTCTGACATCAGCAGAGCGGCACTCGCACCGTCCGAGACCTGCGAAGACGTTCCAGCGGTGTGCAATCCGCCCTCTTGAACGGTGCGCAGCTTCGCGAGCCCGTCGAGACTCGATTCGCGCAAACCCTGATCCCGATGAACCGGAACGTCAGAGCCCGGAGCGACCACATCGATGATGTGCGAGTCGAATCGGCCTGCCTCCCACGCCGCCGCCGCCCGCTGCTGCGAGCGCAGCCCGAAGGCGTCGAGATCCTCGCGGCTGAAACCGCGCTTGACAGCAATCCGATCGGCCGCGGTGTACTGGTCGACGGTATCGAGTGACCACGACTCCGGACGTGGTGTTCCCAGGCCGGTACCCACCTTGTACGTCAACGGAGCTCGGGACATCAACTCGACACCGCACGCCACACCCACGTCGACTGCACCGATGGCAATCTGCCCGGCGATCAACTGCACCGACTGCTGTGCAGTTCCGCACTGCGCGTCGATCGTGGTGCAGCCCGCTTTCAACGGAAGGCCCGCATGCATCCAGGACGTACGCACGATGTTTCCGAACTGCTCACCGAGAGGCGTCACACATCCGCCGATGACCTGGTCGACCGCATCAGGATCCACGCCAACCCGATCCAGCACGCCTCTCTGCGCATATCCCAACAGTTCCGCCGCGTGGACTCCGGACAGCCAACCCTCACGCTTGCCGAACGGCGTTCGTGCTGCGTCCACGATGACGGGCTTCATGCCAACTCCTCGGTTCGTAGTGCCGTTCCGTCCAGACCGCGTACGGTCAGGGACCACTCGTCGATCAGGTCCAAGCTGACGCTCGAGCGCGCGGTGAACTCGGTGTCGCAATCACACAGCGCTGTGACCGCTTCCACCATTTCTTCCATAGATTCGACCTGATCCGGCCGGATAGTCTCACCGACCAGGACTCTGGCGCCCTCACTGAGCACCGCTGCCCGCGGTTGAACCGTGTTGACGCGAACCCCCTGGCCGTAGAGTTCCACGCCCATGCCGTTGCTCATCCTGTTGAGCGCTGCTTTGGAGGCGCCGTACACGGTCATGGCAGTTCCCGGTTCGACCCACGTGAACGGCGGGCCATGCCACGGTTTGACGGTGCCACTGGACACGTTCACGATCCAGCCGTATCCGTTTGCCACCATCCCCGGCACCACGGCTTGCATCAGATCGAGCGGTGCATGGACATTTGCCTCGAACATCAAACGTCGCCGCCGCAGTGGGTAATCCGACAGCAGCTGATAGATCGCCGCTGCCGCGTTGTTCACCAGGATGTCGATCGTCCCGCCAAGCTTCTCGATCGCCAGCGGCACCACCGTGTCGCGCTGCTGCTCGTCCGTCAGATCTGCGACAACTATCTCGACTTTGGTTCCGTACTTGGCAATTCGAGCCGCAGTCTCTTCGAGACTGCCCGACAGGGTTGCATGCGTGCCGAGCGTCCGAGCCACGAGGGCGACGTCGGCACCCTCCGCTGCCAGTCGCTCTGCGACGCCCGCACCGATTCCGCGACTGGAACCGGTGACAAGCGCTCGGCGGCCGTCAAAGCGCCTCGTCATGCTATTTGAACTTCGAGGCGAAGCGATTGATGCTCTCCGCAATCCGGGCAACTTCGTCTTCGCGCAGGCCGTGACTCATGCCGAGTGTCATTCCTCGGGCGAAAACCGCGTCGGCTTCCGGCAATCCTTCGGCCGGCTGACGGAACTCGATGTTGTTCATCATCGGGTGACGAGTGACGTTGCCGCTCCACACAGTTCGTGTGTCGATACCGTCGGCCTCGATGGCTTCCTGCAGGTCGCTGCGCGTGAAGGGGGCGTTCTCGTTGATCATCACCGGGTAACACAGCCACGCCGTATCGAGACCGTCGAGTTCTACCGGCGTCGTGAAGAATTCAGGATGGGCGCCGTATGCCGCCGTGAAGGCCGCAAACGTTGCCTTACGCGTCTTGTAGTTCTCTTCCAGCTTGTCGAGCTGCACGACTCCGTAAGCTGCGCCGAGTTCGGAGGGCTCGAAGTTCCATGACATGAGCTCGAAGATGAAGTCGTTGTCGTAGTCGACGCCGTCGAGTTCTTCACGGAAGACTCGGCCGGACTTGGTACTACCGAACAGATTCGGCTCACTGCGACGGCCCCAGCGGCGAAGCAGGAGCGCCTTGTCGCGGCTGGCTTCGTCGTCGACGCACACCATTCCGCCGGTTCCCGCGCACGTGATGATGTGTGCCATCGAGAAACTGGTGACGACGATGTCCGCCCGGGAGCCGGTGGGAGTGCCGCGGAGCGTGGCACCGATCGCGTCACACGAATCCTCGATCACCTTGAGTCCGTGACGATCTGCGATGTCACGAATGACGTCCCAGTCCGGGCAGTTGCCGGCGAGGTTCGGCATGAGGATGGCACCGGTTTTTTCGGTGACCATTGCCTCGATCTTGGTGACGTCGACGTTGAACGTGTTGGGTTCCACGTCCACGAACACCGGCACCAGACCGGCACGCACGATCGGTGCGATGTCGGTGGAGAACGTCAACGGCGACGTGATGATCTCGCTTCCCGCAGGCAGTCCGAGCAGCTCGACTGCCAAGTACAAACCCGAGGATCCCGAGTTGCACATGACGCCGAACCTCTTGCCTGCCAAGGCCGCGATACGTTCTTCCATCTCGAAGACGTTCTTGCCGATGCGCAATCCTTGATGCCCGCTGCGCAAGACGTCGACAACCGCCTGTATTTCTTCCTCGCCGTGTGTAGCCCTGGCGTAGGTGATCCGCTCACTCATCTGGTTCCTGCTTTCTCGAATTGGCGGCAAATTCAGCGATCTGCCGAGAGGACGAGCGCACTGTGCGGGACGGGAGAGCCGCCGGTCACGAGCACGTTGTCCAGAGTTTTGGTGGGTTGATTGGTGGAAGTGCCGCGGATCAGGCGTACACCTTCGGCAATACCGTTGACGCCGTGGATGTATCCCTCACCGAGTTGACCGCCGTGGGTGTTGATCGGCAGGCGACCGTCCAGCTCGAGATTGCCGTCGGCGATGAAGTCTTTTGCCTCGCCTCGACCGCAGAATCCGTACTCCTCGAGTTGAAGCAGAACCATCGGGGTGAAGGCGTCGTAGAGAATTGCGGCGTCGATGTCGTCCGGGCCGATACCGGCCTGGTCCCACAGTTGGCGCGCCACGAGTTCGACTTCCGGCATGCTGTCGATGTCTTCGCGGTAGTAGCTGCTCATCGAAATCTGTTGTGGACCTACACCTTGCGCAGCACCGCTGATGATCGCTGGTTTGTGCGGCAGGTCGCGGGCGCGCTCCGCGCTGACGATGACCAGCGCCTGTCCGCCGTCACTTTCCTGACAGCAGTCGAGCAGGCGGATGGGGTCGGCGATCATGCGCGAGTTCTGATGATCCTCGATGGTGATCGGGCGTTCGTAGAACCAGGCCTTCGGGTTGTTCGCGGCATGCTTGCGTGAGAGAACCGAGATCTGACCGAAGTCGGCGCTGGTTGCCCCGTACTTGTGCATGTAGAGCTTGGCGAGGAAGGCTTCCTGCTGCGCCGGCGTCAGAAGCCCGTACGGGTTGATCCAGTTCCGATACTCCTGGTCCGTCGACGCGTTGTACGCAAAGGGTGGTGGCCCGGCGCCGAATCGGTGACCTGATCTTTCGTTGAAGGCACGGTAGACGACCACGACGTCGGCGACACCACTGGCGACGGCAAGCGCGGCTTGTTGAACCGGTGCGCAGGCACCGCCGCCGCCGTGTGGAATACGACTGAAGAACGTCAGTTCCGGGATCCCGAGAGCGCGTGCGACCGCAATCTCGGGATTGTTCTCCATGGTGAACAGTGCAAATCCGTTCACCTCTTCTGCCTCGATGTGAGCATCGTCGAGCGCGGCGATCACGGATTCGCACGCCAACTGCCATTCACTGCGGCCGGAGTTCTTGGAGAACTCGGTGGCGCCGATCCCGGCGATGGCGGCTTGCCTCGAAAATCCTCGTGTCATGCGATTACCCTTTCCGCCGGTTCGAGAGTCACGTCGGCTGTCACGTGCGTTCCGCGAGCGTTCTTGCCGAGAACCGTCACGGTGAGCGTCCGGCCGTCGGTGTCGATCACTTTGCCGGTGAACGTCATGGTGTCTCCGGGAAAGTTCGGAACACCAAGCCGTAGTGATGTTTTGACGATTCGCGATCCCGGGCCTGACCAGTCGGTGATGTAGCGGTCGATGAGCCCGTTGGTGGTGTTGATGCTCATGAAGATGTCGGGAGTTCCGCGATCCTGCGCCTTGCCCGGATCGTGATGCACGTCCTCGAAATCCTGAGAAGCGATCGCCGTGGCGACGATGAGCGTTCGGTCCAACGGCAGTTCGAGGCTGGGAAGGGTCGAACCTACCTCGTAATCAGAAAGATTCGTCATTGCACCGATCCCCGTCGCCTCAGTTGCGGCAGCATCTCACCGTGAGCGTGCTCGGAGAACGCCACTTCGAGTTCCATACCGAATTCGAGTTCCTCGTGATCGATGCCCGCGATGTCGGCAACCAGACGCGTGCCTTCTTCGAGATCGACGAGTCCGACGGCGAGCGGGTACTCGAAGGCAGGATCCTTCGGGTGATGAATGACCGTGAAGCTGTGCAACGTGCATCGCCGCGTGGATTCGACTGTGTCCCAACTGAACGAGCGGCATTCCGGGCAGGCGGGCGCTGGCGGGTGGCGCAGAGTCTTGCAATCCGCACACCGTTGGATCTCGAGGCGACCCTCTTTGGCCGCGGAGAAGAAGAAATCGTTGTCGTCGGTGACGGTGAGTCTCGGCACCGCGGTGTGGCGGGAGCCAGTCTCGCTCATGCGATTACCTCCTGGGCTTCGGGCTTGGTATCTGTCTGGGCATCTGGTTTGAATCTGAGCAGTCGAAAGCGCTCTTCGACCAGCGTCTTTCCGTCCTGGTCCACGTACTTCTTGAACAGAGTGATGAAGCACCCGTGACCGAGAGCCGTCTGTTTGAACGGTGAGATCGCTTCGATGGTGAAATATGCGGTGACGTGGTCTCCGGGACTCAACTCCGCGAAATACTCCTGCTCGACGTTGGTCGCGACTACGGACGTGTAGCCGGCCTCGTCCAACAGCCCGAGTAGTCGTGAATAGGCGAAATCCTCGGAGGCTCCGTCGGCGCGAAGTTGTTGGACCTGCCGATAGCGGCGGTAGCCCGCCATCACCCAGGTCGAGATCATCGCGGGTGGGCAGACGACGTCTCGACGACCGGTGCTGCGAGCAGCTTCGGCGTCGACGTAGATCGAGTTGCGGTCGTCGTGTGCCTCGACCCAGTTGCGGATCATCGCCTCGTTGACGGCGTAGCGGGCGACGCGGGGTGGTTCGGCCTCTGCGCCGATGAAATTCGGAAACTGCGTCTGCAGGCTCTGCACTGAAATCCTCCGTGAACGAAAGTTGAGCAAGCGCTTGATTTTGAAGCTAGCATAGGAATCCGGAAGTGGAAACACGCGATCTCACCGACGAATTGGTTCGAGCCGGAGCCATCAGGCAGGATTGCGCTACGTTCGACGCCGGCAGCCCGGCACCCGCGAAACCCTGCCCTGAGCAGGACCGACAACCAGTGGAGATTTCAGTGGCATCACCAGATCGTCGGGAGAAGATCCTGGAGAGCTCAGCCGAGCTGTTCGCCAGGAAAGGTGTCGCCACCACGACCGTTCGCGAGATCGGCGACGCCGCTGGTGTGTTCTCGGGCAGCCTCTACCACTACTTCAAGTCGAAGAATGCGATAGTCGCCGAGCTCATGCGCGGCTTCATCACCGACATTCAACTCCGCTTCGATCAGGTGGAGAAGACGGCGAACGACCCCGAGGACGTCCTACGCGGCCTGATCCGCGAGACCCTGGTCGTCATCGAACTGCACCCGCACCCGACGGCGATCTACCAGAACGATCGGGCGTATCTACGCGACAACGATCTCCTGCAATCCGTCGACGGACCTTCCCGCCAAGTCCGCGAGCACTGGATGAAAGCGATCGCCGAAGGCGTCGATCAGGGAATCTTCCGCAAAGACGTGGCCCCGGAGATTTTCTATCGATCGGTACGAGACACCCTGTGGTCGACCACGCATTGGCCGGACCGCCAGAAATACACCACCGAAGAGTTCGCGGATCTGATGATCACACTCTTCCTCTCGGGATTCAGGGTCGCCTGACGAGATCCGGCAGGTCCAGATGTTTCGGGGTTCGCCCCTGCGGCAACAGGATCGACACCGCGAATACGACCACCGCGCAGCCCGCGCACACCAGGTAGGCGACGGAGAACCCGGTCCACGACGTGGAATGTTCCGAACCGCTGATCACGAACGCGGCGAGGATCGTTGCCACCGTCGCGCTGCAGATCGTGCTTCCGGACGTCCGCAGAAGTGAGTTCACCCCGTTGGCTGCAGCCAGTCGCTGTCGAGGCACGGCAACCAGAATCAGCAGCGAGAGCGTGCTGTAGACGATGGCGGTCCCGACTGCTGTGATACCCAGTGCTGCAACCACTCCCCACAGTGGCTTACCGGCAACTGCGTGAATCCCGTACCCGCCGGCGAGGAACACGGCACCGGTCAACATCGCGGTCCGTGAACCGAAGCGGTCGGTGATCCGCACCGCAACCGGTGAGAACAGCACCATCGCGATACTCGCCGGAATCTGGCAGAGCGCCGCCGCGATGATCGACAGGCCGTACCCGGCGCCCGGCCCCTTCATCCCCTGGAGGAGTTGTGTAGTGATCAGTGTGTTCCCGAAAAATGCGAACCCGACCAGCAGAGCCGCCAGATGCGGGATCAACACCGCACGTTTCACGAGAGCGCGGACGTCGACCAGCGGATTGACGTTGCGCCGCTGTTGAATTACCCAGAGCGTGAACAGCACCGCCGACGCGGCCAGCATGGAGATCACCGCTCCGCTGGTCCATCCCCAACTCGACCCCTGAGTGATCGGCACGAGCAGAGCGATCATCGCGGCGCTCAGACCGACAGCCCCGACGCCGTCGAATCTTCCCGACGGATTCGGCTCGGACTCTCGAATGAACAGCACCGCAGCAAGAGTCACGGACAGCCCGATGGCGGTGGTTACCCAGAACAGGACGTGCCAGTTCGAGTACTGCGCGATCATCGCAGAAAACGGTATGCCCAAAGCGGTTCCGACGCCGAGCGTCGAACTCATCATGGCCACTGCGCCATTGACCTTGTTGCGTGGCAATTCGTCACGCAGCATGGAGATTCCGATGGGGATGACCGCCGACCCGGCTCCCTGCAACGCTCTCGCGAAGATGAGGACAGCGATGTCCGACGACAGCGCACACAACATCGAGCCGAGAGTCATCATCGAGAAGGCAACCAGAAGCATCTTCTTCTTGCCGAACATGTCGGCAAGCCGGCCGAAAATGGGAGTGACGACGGCGCCGACCAGCAGCGTTACGGTCACCAGCCAGGACACGGCCGTGCGTCCAGCGCCTGTGAAGTGCGGCAACTCCGGCAGCAGTGGAACGATGACCGTCTGCAGAACAGCCTGGAACACGGCGGCGGCGACAACGATGGGGAAGAGGAAGCGGGAGCGCGGCTGCGCAAGACTCGCGTCGGGGGTGGTGGCTGCAGGCGTGCCCGGCGGACGGTCGAGCGTCGTCACCCCACACCGCCTGTTCCCACTAGGTAAATATCCGTTCACCTACATTAGGTGAACGGATATTTACCAAGCAAGAATTGTGATGCCGCTCACCCGTCGAGCAGCTTTTGGACAAGTGGTGCGTACAGCGCAACCACTTCGTCCTGGGTGCCGGTGGCATGGCCGGCCATCATCCGTCGGCGCATGATCGCCACTCCGACCACCATCGACATCGCCAGTTCCGCGCGCAATCTCGCGTCGGGGCCGGACAGGCGAGCGGCGAGGGTGTCGATCATCTGCGTCGAATAGTTCTCGCGCAGCTTGCGGTTGCTCTCTTCACTGACGCCGCTCATGAACAACAAGCTCATGGACAGCGGCTTGTACGACTCCAACGGCTTGGTGAACAGCGAGACCATGCGCTCGCCGAGCGAGTCGTTCGGGGCGTCGAAGACCGTGACCGCCGCTGCCCGGAAGTCGACCAACTCGTCGTACAACTGCTCTTTGGAACCGAAGTACTTGATGATCAGCGGAGCGCTGACGCCTGCGTCTTCGGCGATGTCCTTGAGCGTGATTTCGCGGTACGGCCGAGTCGCGAATGCTTTCCCGGCCGACGCGATGATCTGCGCACGCGTCTGCTCGGACGTACGACGCACCTGCTGACCTTGCTCCGTGCCGCTCATCAAGCGTTCCGCGACAATTCACGACGGCCGGACAATGCCCGACCCAGCGTCAACTCGTCTGCGAATTCGAGATCGCCACCCATCGGAAGACCCGAAGCCAACCGAGACACCGTCAGCCCCGGAATGTCTCGCATCATGCGAACGAGATAGGTAGCTGTCGCCTCACCCTCCGTGTTGGGGTCGGTGGCGATGATGACCTCGGACACGTCGACGCCGTCCTCCTGATTTGCGATGCGAGCCAACAACTCCCGGATGCGCAACTGGTCCGGCCCGATCCCCGAGAGCGGATTGAGCGCACCGCCGAGCACGTGATAGCGACCCTTGAACTCACGGGTTCGCTCGACAGCCTGGACGTCCTTCGGTTCCTCCACGACGCAGATCACCGTGCGATCGCGACGTGCGTCGGCGCAGATGCGGCACTTCTCCTGATCGGACACAGTTCCGCACACCGTGCAGAACTGAACGCCGTCACGGATGCGCTGCAATGCATTTTTCAAACGGTCGATCTCGGGAGGCTCCACGGAGAGCAGGTGAAAAGCGATGCGTTGAGCGCTCTTCGGCCCGACTCCGGGAAGCTTCCCGAGTTCGTCGATCAGATCCTGAACCGGACCTTCGTACACGCGTTCTCGTTTCTAGAAGCCGGGGAGACCGGGAAGGCCTCCGCCGAGTCCGCCGGCCAACGGGCCGAGCTTCTCAGCAGCGACTTCCTGTGCTTTGCGCGAAGCGTCCTCGATCGCGCCGATCACCAGATCCTGCAGCGTCTCGACGTCTTCGGGGTCGACGACCTTGGGGTCGATCTGCAAACCGACAACCTCGCCGGTGCCCTTGACCGTGGCGACAACCAGTCCGCCACCGGCCTGACCGGTCACTTCGGCCTGAGCCATTTCCTGCTGCGCCGCCATCAATTGCTGCTGCATCTGCTGAGCCTGAGCCAACAGAGCAGACATGTCGGGTGCTCCACCTGGTTGCACGAGCGGTCCTTTCTACAGAGTTATCCCCACCAGCGTAGTCGGTGCGCGCTACCGTGAGCGGGTGCGCCGGAACCAGTCAGACACCGTAAAACCGTCAGGTAGGTCAAACATGGCATCACGTGTGTTCCGCTCCACTGCCCTGATCGCCGTGGTCGGGGCTGGGCTTCTGAGCGCTGCGTGCACGATTCCGACCGAGACTGCCGAGGCCACGACTTCGGTCGAGGTGTCTCCGCTCAGCACTGTCGCCGCTGACGTCCCCGCTGCGCTCACCGGCAAGGTCGTCTTCCTCGACCCCGGGCACAGCGGGGCGAACGACGACAGCATCAACACCCAGGTCCCCACGGGCCGCGGCGGCACCAAGAACTGCCAGACCACCGGCACCAACACCGATGCCGGGTTCCCCGAGCACACCTTCAACTGGGAAGTCGCGAGCCTGGTCAAGAGCGAGCTCGAAAGCCAAGGCGCAACTGTCGTCCTGAGTCGACCCGATGACGTCAGCGTCGGATCATGCGTCGACGCACGTGCCGAAGCTGCCAATTCCTCCGGCGCCGACGTAGTGGTGAGCATTCACGCGGACGGCGCAGCAGCGGGGGCCGAGGGCTTCCACGTCTGCTACTCCGCGCCCCCGCTGAACACGGTGCAGGCCGGCCCGTCCGTCGCCTTTGCCGAAACCATGCGCGACTCACTCGTCACCGCCGGGCTCACCCCGTCGACCTACATCGGTGACGGCGGGTTGGCGCCACGCGCCGATCTGACGGGTCTCAATCTTTCGCAGCGGCCGTCGATTCTGGTCGAACTCGGCAACATGCGAAATGCCGACGAGGCAGCGCGCATGACGAGCCCGGACGGTCAGCAGGAGTACGCAACCGCCGTCACCAGCGGAGTCACCGCCTTCCTGACAACCCCCTGACCTCGCTACTGTGGAGAAATCCCGATTGTCCACAGGAAACTCGGCACCGTCCCGCTAGCCAGCTCACCTGGATACGGTTCTGCCATGGGGCCGATACTTCAGGTAGATTTCGCTGCTCTGCAGCAACTTTCAGCTGATCTGTCTCGAATTGCGGATCAGATCTCGGGGATCGATTCCGCCGGCCCGATTTTCGAAGCCGCGGCGGCCCTGAACTCGTCCGCTGTCGCGGCTGTGTCGACTGGGAATGCCGGCGTCATCGCCGACGCGTACCGGTACCTGGCTACGCAATTGGGACTCATGGCGTCGGGAACCGCTGCCGCAGCACGTCTGTACGACGCTGCCGAGGGCGAAGTGGTGTCCGAACTGCGCGGAGCCTACTGATGCAGCCCACCGTCTCTCAGCTTCGAACGTGGTCACCGGAGAAATTGCGCACGAGCACTTCGGAACTGATCGACATCGACCGGCAGATCGAAGCTCTCGGCAATGACGCCGGACGCAGCATCGACGCCGTCCGCGAATTCTGGCAGGGACAAGCGTCGAGCGCGGCGGCAGTGCAGTGGTCTGGCATCTCGCTTTCCTCGTCGCGGCTGTCGATTGCGGTTCGCGTAGTTGCGGATCTGTATGGCGGGGCGGCCAATACGATCGGGGCGGCGCGAAAATCAGTTCTGGACCTGGTCGAGGAGGCGACTCTCGAACACGGCTTGACGGTGTCAGACAGTGGAGCTGTATCGGCGCCTGAGACGAAGCAGCCGTGGAATCTGGCCGACGTCATGCAAGATTCCGAAAACGCCACGGCTGCAGAGATTTTTCAGCAGAGGATCTCCACTGCATTGACGGCACTCGACGATGAAGACAACCGGGCCGCGACTGCTCTGGGTGAGGCATTCCGGGAGATCGGATCACTCCTTGGCAATCAGACTGATCGCCTCAACCGCACTGTCGTCGACATCATCGATGGGAGGTCGACACTCCCCGGGACACCAACGGAGTTACACCGACTGTGGGAATCGCTCACTCCCAACGAGAAAGACGCGTTGGCGAGGTGGGATCCGTCCATCGGTAGCCGCGACGGCCTTCCCGCTCTCGACCGGGACTACTACAACCGGCGGTACCTCTCTGCGCTCGAGCAGTTGCCGGATCGAACGGTAGCTGCCGGATACACGGCCGTGCGCGGCGAACTGCGACCGGACACGTTCCTTCTCTCGGTCACGGATGGGCACGCCGTAGTGGCAGTCGGTAATCCCGATGCCGCCGACAACGTCGCAACACTGGTTCCCGGAACCGGCTCCGGGCTGTCGGGCGTCGGCGGAGATCTGCAACGAACCAAGGCCATGTACGACGCGGCGGTCGCGGCGGCGCCAACGGAAGCCACATCAGTGATCCTGTGGTCCGGATACGACGCTCCCCCAGGCATTCCCGATGCAGCCTCGGATCGGTACGCCAACTCCGCGGCGCCGAGGCTGGACAGCTTCCAGGACGGGTTACGAACCTCGCATGACGGTCAGCCGTCGCACAACGTGGTGATCGGTCATTCCTACGGCAGCACCGTCGTCGGTGCTGCGACTACCCGTGGCGCTTCTCTCGATGTCGACGAACTGGTTTTTGTCGCAAGTCCGGGCGTCGATGTCGAGCGCGTGAACGAACTGAGCCTGGACGGCGTCGACTCGGACGAGGTGGCGCGCCATGTTCATTCGACGACGGCCTTCTGGGATCCGGTCCAATTGATCCCCAAGATCCTCGGAGTCCACGGGTTCGACCCGTCGGATCCGGAATTCGGCGCGCAGATATTCGCCGGATCACCCGGGCAGCCTGGGTTCGGAGTTCACAGCGACTACTGGGAAAGCAGAAACCCCGCACTCACCGAATTGGGGCGGATCATTACCGGCCCATGAAAGAAGGCGCCGTACCGGTGAAGGTACGACGCCATCTCGGTGATGCAGGATCAGTTAGACGAGTTCGCGCTTGAGGTTGTCCAGGACCTGGGCCTGGATGCGCTGCAGACCCTTCGGGGCGAACGTGCGCTCGAAGAATCCGCCGATACCGGTGGCACCCTGCCACTGGGTGAGCGTCGTCACCGTCGTTCCGGTGCCGTTGGGGGCAACGGTCCAGGTGGTGACGAGACTGGAGTTCGCGTCCTTCTCGGTGATGACGTTGCCGTCGACCGTAACGGTGGCCTTGACGTTGCGCGAGCGCTTTTCCGTCGCCTTCAGCGTCCACTGCGCGACGGTGCCGTCACCCTGGCCGCCTTCGACGACCTTGTAGTCGAGGTACTGCTCGGACAGGATCCGCGGGCGAACCGTCTCGTAGTCCGCGAGCGCCGCGAGCACCTTGTCGGGTGCTGCTGTGACGACTATCGAACTCATTGCATTGACCTGACCCATATGCCCTACGTCTCCTTGCTCGACCAACGCGGCTCGATACCGCGAATGACTACCCGAATCCGCACCTCGAACTGCGCAGATATTCCTTTCCATACTGCCTGCTGCGCCCGGGTATCTCGACCATCTACCCATTCCGTGTGAGCTGGTTCACCACTCGGAGCATTTACCGAGTTCGATTGCAACAACTCGATCAAATTCGGGCATTAATACCCCTCCGGATAGCTTGCACACGCAACTACCGATAGCGTCAGGGTGTGACTCTCTCGTTCAATGGGGTAGTTCAGAAGTTAGATCGAATCCGGACAAAGCAAGGCCCGGGTTCCGATGCTGCGCGTGAAATGGGGTTCGAGCAGCACAGAGAAGGCGTCGAACGCCTACTCGCGTCATACCGCGCCATTCCCGCCGATGCTTCTGTACGCCTGGCAAAGAAGACATCCAATCTGTTCCGCGCTCGCGCCAAGACGTCGGCCCCCGGCCTCGACGTCAGCGGTCTGGCAGGTGTCATCGCCGTCGATGCGCAGGCGCACACAGCCGACGTCGCCGGCATGTGCACCTACGAAGACCTCGTCGACGCGACGCTGCCCTACGGTCTGGCGCCACTGGTCGTACCTCAACTAAAGACCATCACCCTGGGCGGTGCGGTGACGGGCCTGGGCATCGAGTCCACCTCGTTCCGCAACGGCCTGCCACACGAGTCGGTGCTCGAAATCGACGTACTGACCGGGAGCGGCGAGATCATCACCGCAACGCCGGACGGCGAACACGCCGAACTGTTCTTCGGTTTCCCCAATTCCTACGGCACACTTGGCTATTCGACGCGATTGAAGATCGCACTCGAACCCGTCAAGAAGTACGTCGCCCTGCGACACGTGCGTTTCGATTCGTTGAAGAAGCTCGAAGAAACGATGGATCGCATCGTCACCGAGCGCGAGTACGACGGGATCGCCGTCGACTATCTCGACGGGGTGGTCTTCACCGATTCCGAGAGCTACCTCACACTCGGCGTACAAACCGACGAGGAAGGCCCGGTCAGCGATTACACCGACCAGGACATCTTCTACCGGTCGATCCAGCATCCGTCACTCACACAGCCCAAGACGGATCGCTTGACCATTCGGGACTACCTGTGGCGCTGGGACACCGACTGGTTCTGGTGCTCACGGGCTTTCGGTGCACAGAACCCGAAGATTCGACGCTTCTGGCCCAAGCAGTACCTGCGCAGCAGCTTCTACTGGAAGCTGATCGCCCTCGACCACAAGTACGACATCGGAGATCGCCTCGAAAAGCGCAAGGGCAAGCCCCCGCGCGAACGCGTCGTCCAGGACGTCGAGGTACCCATCGAACGAACCGCGGACTTCGTCTCTTGGTTCCTCGAGGAAATTCCGATCGAACCACTGTGGTTGTGCCCGTTGCGTCTTCGTGAGCCCAGCCCGGCCGCTGCCTCAGCTTCTCGGCCGTGGCCCCTCTACCCCCTCGAACCCAAGCGCACCTACGTCAACATCGGCTTCTGGTCTTCGGTGCCGATCGTTCCCGGCGAGCGCGAGGGGGCAGCAAATCGACTGATCGAAGAAAAGGTCAGCGATTTCGACGGACACAAATCGCTCTACTCCGACTCCTACTACTCGAAGGAAGACTTCGAGGAGCTGTACTACGGCGGCGACCGGTACATCGGACTCAAGGAACGCTACGACCCGAAATCCCGTTTATTGGATCTATTCTCTAAGGCGGTGCAACGTAAATGACCACGTTCAAAGACTCCAAAAGCCAGGACAAGCTCTCTATTGCCGAGATTCTCGAGACGCTTTCCGACGGCATGCTGCCGCTTCGATTCACCGCGTACGACGGCAGCACCGCCGGCCCCGAAGATGCCGACTACGGACTGCACCTCAAGTCGACTCGCGGAACCACTTATCTCGCAACGGCGCCCGGCGATCTCGGCATGGCCCGCGCGTACGTCTCCGGCGATCTCGAAGCCGAGGGTGTTCACCCCGGTGATCCGTACGAGATCCTGCGCATCATGGGTGACGAACTCCACCTCAAGCGCCCGTCGGCACTGACACTCGCCAGCATCACCCGTTCACTGGGCTGGGATCTGTTGCGGCCCATCGCCCCGCCGCCCCAGGAACACCTTCCTCGCTGGCGTCGCGTCGCAGAAGGACTGCGTCACTCCAAGACTCGTGACGCCGAAGTCATCCATCACCATTACGACGTCTCCAACACCTTCTACGAGTACGTCCTCGGCCCGTCCATGACGTACACCTGTGCCGCCTACGACAATGCGGAACAGACGCTCGAAGAAGCCCAGGAGAACAAGTACCGCCTGGTGTTCGAGAAGCTCGGACTCCAGAAGGGTGATCGACTTCTCGACATCGGTTGCGGCTGGGGCTCGATGGTTCGCTACGCGGCCCGACGCGGCGTCAAGGTGATCGGCGTGACTCTCTCACGCGAGCAAGCGGATTGGGCACAGAAGGCCATCGAGGACGAGGGCCTCGCCGATCTCGCCCAGGTCCGTTTCTCCGACTACCGCGACGTGGCCGAAACCGGATTCGACGCAGTGTCCTCCATCGGCCTGACCGAACACATCGGCGTCGGAAACTACCCGGCGTACTTCGAGTTCCTCAAGGGCAAGCTGCGTGAAGGTGGGCGTCTGCTCAACCACTGCATCACCCGTCCGGACAACCGAAGCAGTGCCAAGGCAGGCGGATTCATCGACCGGTACGTCTTCCCCGACGGGGAGCTCACCGGTTCGGGTCGCATCATCTCCGAGATCCAGAACGTCGGTCTCGAGGTGCGCCACGAGGAGAACCTGCGCGAGCACTACGCACTGACGCTCGCCGGATGGTGCCAGAACCTCGTCGACAACTGGGACGCCTGCGTCGCCGAGGTCGGCGAGGGAACCGCACGCGTCTGGGGCCTGTACATGGCCGGCTCACGACTCGGGTTCGAGCGCAACGTCGTTCAGCTGCACCAGGTTCTGGCCGTCAAGCTCGGCCCCAAGGGTGAGGCGCATGTGCCGCTTCGCCCGTGGTGGAAGGCCTAGGGGCAAAGCCCCTGTGCGCCTTTTTGGTAGTCGGCACTACCAAAAAGGCGCACAGGTGCCGCAGGCACCCGACTGCGTCCTCACCCAGCCTCCGCGCCGCAAGACCGTCTCCACTTCATGTGCAACCTGGCACGGAGTCTTCATCACCTCGTCGAATCCGTAGACCAACCGCGGACGACCTGCCAGTTCTGCCGCATTGTCACGGCGGCGATCACGAAATGCCACTTCTGCCATGGAATGCGCCCACCGACCGTCGAGACGCACGATCAGCGGCACACCCACTTCGCTGTAATCGCAGTCCTCGTACAGCGTGCGGCCGTCGACGCGGACCGGTGACTGGCGTCCGGCCGACGGCAACCCGTGCGCCTGCTCCACGTCGACCGCATAGTGGTATTCGAGCGTTGACTGCACCCCGTCTGCCAGGAGTCGTACCGCATCGGAAAGCGCACCCTTGAATCGATGTGGTGTTCGTTCGTCAATCCGACGGCGCACATCGTTCAACGGAATTCGCGCATTTGTCACTGTGGTGATGAGTGAAACGTAGGCGCTTCGCGCTGTGGATTCGGCGGTCGCAAGATCAATCGCGGTATCAGCCCGCGACGTTCGAGGTATGACTGACGGCACGCCGATGTATCGGTGAGCTCGGGATCGGTGGACGACGACCCCGGGGTGAACCACGCCGCCCACTCTGACAAGTGCACCCGACGTTCGCGCTGGAACTCGGCGGATTGTCGCGGACTGACAGCGAGCGGACTTGCCGTAGGGCACCGTGACATGGACTGGCTTGTCTGCGTCGATGCGACGCATTCCCCATTCCTCAGCTGCAGTGTCGTGGCTCAGAATCGCTTGCGGGCCACCGTAGAGCCAAGCGGCGTTCAGGATCATTTCTCTGGTGAGCGGGCCAGCGGTCACTGCATATACACCTTGTAGAACACGCTGCCATTCGCCGCGGTCCAGAAAGTTCCGCAGTATCCCTCGGTTGTATCCGAATGACGAGAGTTGCTGTTGCCGTACCAGACCGGATTGCGCATCGAGAATCCGGAGAAACTCGCTTCCACCATGAGACGTAGTCATGGCACCAAGCGTCAGGCCGAACTCCGACAGGACTGACGTGAAATTTGCTGTCGGAGTTCGTCTGTGGATAACTCACAAGCTGGGGATAAACCCCTGTGCGCCTTTTTGGTAGCCGTAACTACCAAAAAGGCGCACGGGGGCTATGCCCCTAGCGAAGCCGGCGGGGTGAACCGCGGGCCGTACTGCGCAGCGAGTTCCTTTGCGCGAGCAACGAAGCCGGCCGTGCCGCCCTCGTATCCGACGATGAACTGGTGAACGCCACCGGTCCAGGCCGGGAATCCGATGCCCATGATGGAGCCGATGTTGGCGTCCGCCGTGGTGATCAGGACGTTCTCGTCGAAGCACTTCTGCGTCTCGATCGCCTCGATGAACAGCATGCGGTCGATGAGGTCCTGGATCGGAGCATCGGAGGTTCCGGAGTTGAAGTTCTCGCGGAGTCCGGACCACAGGCCGGTGCGCTTGCCCTCGGCGTAATCGTAGAAGCCGGCTCCACCGAGCTTGCCCTTACGATCGAACTTCTCGACGAGGGTGTTGATGACCTCGCCGGCCGGATCTGCCGGCAGTTCCTTGCCCTCGGCCTTGGCGGCGTCGGCAGATTCCTTGCGGATCTTCTGCATGAGGGTGAGGTTGAGCTCATCCGAAAGCTGAAGCGGCGCAGCCGGGTAACCGGCCTGCATACCGGCCTGCTCGATGGTGGCAGGCTCGACGCCCTCGGCGAGCATGCCGATGGCCTCGTTGATGAAGGTTCCGATGACACGCGAGGTGAAGAAGCCACGCGAGTCGTTGACCACGATCGGCGTCTTGCGGATCGCCTGGACGTAGTCGAACACGCGAGCCAGAGTCTCGTCGGAGGTCTTCTCACCGCGGATGATCTCCACCAGCGGCATCTTGTCGACGGGCGAGAAGAAGTGGATGCCGATGAAGTCTTCCTGACGCTTCACGCCGGTGGCGAGACCCGTGATGGGCAGCGTCGAGGTGTTCGAGCCCAGCAGCGCCTTGGGATCGACGATGTCCTCGATCTCCTGGAACACCTTGTGCTTGAGTTCCTGACTCTCGAAGACCGCTTCGATGACGAAGTCGACGCCGGCGAAATCTGCCGGGTCAGCCGTCGGGGTGATCTTGGCGAGGAGTGCGTCGGACTTCTCCTGCGTGGTCTTGCCGCGCGAGAGTGCCTTGGCCTCAATGCCTTCGGCGTACGCCTTGCCCTTGTTGGCAGCCTCGATGCTGACGTCCTTGAGGACGACGTCGAAGCCGGCCTTCGCGGAGACGTACGCGATGCCCGCGCCCATCATGCCCGCGCCGAGGACGCCGACCTTCTTGATGGTGGACTTCTCGATGCCTGCCGGACGTGAACCGCCGCCGTTGATCGACTGCAGGTCGAAGAAGAACGCCTGAATCATGTTCTTCGCGACGCGGCCGGTCACCAGCGAGGTGAAGTAGCGAGCCTCGATGAGGAGCGCGTTGTCGATGTCGACCTGCGAGCCTTCGACGGCTGCGGCCATGATGGCGCGCGGAGCCGGCATCGGAGCACCCTTGAGCTGCTTACGCAGGTTCGCGGGGAACGCCGGAAGGTTGGCAGCGAATGCCGGGGTGGACGGGGTTCCGCCAGGGATCTTGTAGCCCTTGACATCCCACGGCTGAACGCCGCCTTCGGGGTTGGCCTTGATCCATGCCTTCGCAGCCGGAACCAGTTCTTCTACCGAGCCGACGACCTCGTCGATGAGGCCGACTTCCTTGGCCTGAACGGGTCCACGCTGCTGCCCCTGGAGCAGGACGCCCATGAGCGCGTTCTGCAGACCGAGCATCCGCACGGTGCGCACGACGCCGCCGCCGCCGGGCAGCAGGCCGAGGGTGACCTCGGGCAGGCCGATCTTGACGCCCTTGACGTCTGCCGCGATGCGGTGGTGGGTCGCGAGAGCGATCTCGAGGCCGCCGCCGAGGGCCGCGCCGTTGATGGCGGCGACTACCGGCTTGCCGAGAGTTTCGAGGCGACGCAGGTCTGCCTTGATCTCGACGCTGTGGTTGTAGATCTCCTCGGCCTGCTCGGGGCCGACCTTGATCATGTTCTTGAGGTCGCCACCGGCGAAGAAGGTCTTCTTGCCTGAGGTGATGACGGCACCGGTGATGGAGTCCTTCTCGGCGACCAGACGGTCGACGGTGGCCTTCATCGACGCGATGTACGCGTCGTTCATGGTGTTTGCGCCCTGGTTGGGATCGTTGATGGTGAGCACGACGATGCCGTCGGCGTCCTGGTCCCAGTTGATGATGTTCTGATCAGTCACTTTGCTTGACTCCTGGTAAGCCTCGTTGGAAGGACGGACGCCGCGTCAGACGCGCTCGATGATGGTGGCAACGCCCATACCGCCGCCGATGCACAGGGTGATGAGGGCGCGCTTGCCGCCACGACGCTCGAGCTCGTCGACCATCGTTCCGGTGATCATCGCGCCGGTTGCACCGAGCGGGTGACCCATGGCGATCGCGCCACCGTTGACGTTGAGCTTCTCGTCCGGGATGTTCAGGTCCTTCTGGAACTTCAGGACGACGGAAGCGAATGCCTCGTTGATCTCGAAGAGGTCGATGTCGTCGACCGTCAGGCCGGCAGCTGCCAGAACCTTCTTCGACGCCGGCGTCGGGCCGGTGAGCATGATGGTGGAGTCGGCGCCGCTGGTGGCGGTGGCGACGACGCGAGCGCGCGGCGTCAGACCCATGTCCTTGCCGGCCTGCTCGCTACCGACGAGCACGAGTGCAGCGCCGTCGACGATTCCCGAGCTGTTGCCGCCGTGGTGAACGTGGTTGATCTTCTCGACCCAGTGGTACTTCTGCAGCGATACGGCGTCGAATCCGCCGATTTCACCGATCACACCGAACGCGGAAGCCAGGCCGGCAAGGTTCTCGGCCGTGGTGCCCGGACGCATGTGCTCGTCGTTGTCGAGGATGGTGATGCCGTTGATGTCCTTGACCGGCACTACCGACTTGGCGAAGTATCCGCCGGTCCACGCCTTGGCGGCGAGGTCCTGCGAGCGCACGGCGTATGCATCGACGTCGTCACGCGAGAAGCCCTCGATGGTGGCGATGAGGTCTGCGCCGACGCCCTGCGGCACGAAGTAGTTGTCGTAGTTGGTGGCGGGGTCGAGCGCCCACGGTCCACCGTCGGATCCCATCGGAACGCGGGACATCGACTCGACGCCACCGGCGATCACCAGTTCGTCCCAGCCGGACCGAACCTTCTGAGCTGCCATGTTCACGGCTTCGAGACCGGAAGCGCAGAAACGGTTGAGCTGAACGCCGCCGACGGTGTCCGGCAGTCCCGCATCGTTGACTGCAACGCGGGCGATGTCCATTCCCTGATCGCCAACGGGGGTGACGACGCCCAGGATGAGGTCGGAAATCCGATCCTCGTCGAGGTCGGGAAAGCGCACGCGCAGTTCCTGGATCAGACCCGTGACCAGCGAGATCGGCTTGACCGAGTGCAACGACCCGGTCTTCTTGCCGCGGCCTCGCGGGGTACGGATGGCTTCATAAATGAATGCCTCTGTGGTCACTGTGAGGTGTTCCTTCCGTGTAATTCGTCGAACCGGTCTGCAGATCGTCCGCGCCGCCTTCGGTGGTGGCGCATGGCCGAGGTACAGACCTCAGCCCTTTCACTGTAGAACGTGTTCCAAATTCATGGGAAGGACCGAAGCGATCCTGCTAGGTGACCGAGGTGATCCGACGCGCGAACGCCTGCCCGCTTCGGTTCATTTCGAGAGCGCCCCCGGAAGCACTCACGGCACGATGCGATACGGCAACATCATGTCGTGATCTTCGTGATCGAGTAGATGGCAATGCCACACGTATCCCTGGAGCCGACCGGTGTTACTCGCGTCGTGGTTGCTCATGCCGTGATGCCCGTTTCCCTGATGCGCCTGATCACCGCCCGTCATCCCACCGCCCGTCATCACAGCGCTCGGAAGACGATCGAACATCGCGTCGGGATCGAAACCCAGCTCATCCTCGGTGGGGAATCGCACGATGATCCGGGTGACAGTGCCGCCGTCCACCCTGACGGTGTCCTTCATCCCCGCTTCCCACGGCGCCGGCGCGATCATCGGCCCCGCCTCGAACCCGTCGGGCGACGGAGTCCACTTGTTGCCGATCACCGGCTGCGGATGGCGGATCAAGTACTCCAGCGTCCGCATCGGTGTCCTGCCGAGAATCCGGAAATTCACCAGGTGCAGGTGTATCGGATGCGGGTCCGGCGTGGTGTTGACGATGTTCCACTGCTCGACGGTGCCTTGCCGCGGCCTCTCGACGTCCGTGGTGCTGAACGTCAGGTTGTTCAGCGTCATCTGAGCCGGTGGATTCCGCAGTTCCAGTTGCTGGCTCACTGTCACCGTGCGAATTACCGTCGGCTGCTCCAACGGGGCGAGAACGTCACGTTGTCGGCGCCCACCGCGCAGTTGCGACGGAACACCACCGGTGAATCCGCGCCTGGAGTCGCCGCGGAACCGGCAGAACAGCGGCATAGTCACTTCACCGATGACAGCAGCGGGCAGCGGGGGCGCCTCGTCGTTGCGGAGCTCCACCGTCGAACCCTCCGACAGTCCGGTGAAATCGACGAGGAGGTCGTACCGCTCCCCCGGTGCGCAGCGGAAGGCATTGACCGCGACGGGTGCGTCGAGCATTCCGGCGTCGTTGCCGATGACCCAGAACGTCATCATGTTCGAGAAGTGAAGATTCCACACACTTGCCGACGACGCATTGACGATGCGGAAGCGGTAAAGGCCCCGAGCCACAGACAGTTCCGGCCACACCTTGCCGTTGACCAAGCCAACGTCGCCCACCGCGCCGCCTTCCCACGATCCTTCCGGGATCAAGATGGTGGATCGGCCGTTCTGGGCGCCTGTCGGCGTGAAGATCTTCTCCTGCAGGATCAACGGGATCTCGAATTCCTCGGCCGGCAACCCCAACGGATTTCCCAGTTTGCCGGTGTCGAATTCATCCCTGATCAGATAGTTGCCGATCAGACCGGCGTAGACGTTGAGCCGGGTGATGCCCATCGCGTGATCGTGATACCAGAGGTGGGCGGCTTCCTGACCGTGCGAAAAGTGATGCATCGCAGCCTGTCCCGGCATCACCAGCAGTTCCGGGTGGCCGTCGCTCTCAGGTGAAGTGACTCCACCGTGCAAGTGCAACGACGTCGGCGGTTTCGCACGAAAGTCGGCCTGCATTCCGTGCAGCGTCATATCCATGTCCGCTGACAACGGATGTCCGGTCAGATCGTTCTCGAACGTCAACATGATCGGCTCGCCGGAATGCGCCTCGACGGTCGGGCCCAGATAACCGCCACCGATCTCTCCGCTGCGGTACGACAGTGCCGGGGACGATGGAAAATCCCGATGAAAGGCATGTTGCCCCACTTGCGCTGTCAGCGTGATCTCGTTTCCGGAAAGCGTCGACAACGAGGGTAGTTCGTCACAAAACGGCTCGAACTCCGGCGAATGAAAAATCAACGGCGACTCGATGTCCGCGCTCCCGGTTGGAACAGCACTTGCCTTTGCACCCAATGCAACCGCCACCGTGCCGACTGCCGACCCCTTCAGAACCGACCTTCTCGAAACCCCGATACCCATACATACCCCTCCCCATCGAAACGGGTTGCGTTCTCCGGCAAGGAAAACGCAACCCGTCTCTCCACTTCGATCTCGGAAAATCCCCCGTCTACTTTCCGTCGATCGCCTCCAGCACCGAATCGATCAGTGACTGCGGAAGTTTCGACGGCGGAGAGATTTCCAGTTCTCCCGGAGCGCCCGGCATCGTCCAGACAGTTCTGTGCCGAGCGATCGCGAGCTTCTCCCGTGATCCGTCCTGATTGACCTTGAAGTACTCGAACTCGAGGTCGATCCCCCTCTCGTAGAGGGCAGTCAAGGACATCGTGACCAGGACGTCGTCGAACGGCATGACCTCGCGCAGATGCTCAACTCTGGTGTGCACACAACGCAGTTCCCCGAGAGCGCCTCTGGCCGCCATGGCCTCACGCTGAGAACGGGCGAGGAACTTGTCCCGAACCCTCGACTGCCAGATGTAATAGTTACCGAAGTAGATGTTGCCCACGACGTTTCCGTCCTGCATCGTCGTCGAGAACACCTCGGATTCGAGCAGGTACGGATTGCGCGGCACCATCGGAGCCGAGCGGATCAAGGAACCACGATCGACGTCCTTCGGTTGTGTGGGGACAGCGACGTTCTTCGCCCCCGTCGGAATCGTCATCGGCTCGATGAAATCGTGGAAGTACTGCGGCATCGGCCGTGCCGCCACCACACCGTGGGAGAGGATTTCCACCCACGTCGTCTGCATCGCACTCCACCCGATGTGAGTGCGCGTCTCGCCGTCGACCCGGCACCATTCGACATGCAGATTGGTGGTTGCCCGATCCGGACCGGTGAGCTCGGTGATCCAGATCGTCCCCTCGACAATGTCGTCGGTGTACAGGTTCGCATCGATGAACACCTCGGAGTTGTTGGTCACCATGCCCCAACGGCCCGTCGCCATGTCCTCCACGATCTGCTTCGAGATCGGTCCGGTTCCCCTCTCTCGCAAAGCGCCCAACCACAGCGCGAAGCTCGCGAACCCCACTGATCCACCGACGTTGCACGCGTCCCGGAACCCGACGGGGAACCGGATCGACACCGCCGGATAGCCGCTCCGGGCCACCACATGCACGTCGGAGCCGTAGGCCATCGGATCGAACTGCGCGAGAGACTTCGCCGACAACGGGCCGGAGTCGAACTGTGGTGCCGGGCCCTGCGCCGGTTCTTCCGCATCCGCCTCGTCCGAAACACGCTCTTCGGCATCCGCCTCATCGGTCACAAAAGCGAGAATCCGCTCCTCGTTGTCCGTCAACAGAGCCGGAAAAGTCAGAACCACCACGCTTCCCTCGACGCCGCCGCGGAAGGTCACTGCGTCGTCCTCCCTGGCGCCCATCGCCAGAGAAACCGACATCTGCCCTGTGGCCTTTCGGATCGCCTCGGCCGCCGCCCACAGCCTGGTTCCCGCACGATCGAGTGATTCGCCGCCTGCGATCAACTCGTCGAGCAGCGGAATCCGCGCCGAACCCAGAAGCGCCTTCCACTGCACGACGGTTCGGGAGCGAATCGGTTCGATGTCACACCCCTGAGGCCAGTCGCCGGCCGAACTGAGTGACTTGCTGCCGTCGTGCGAGAGCGAGACATCCACAGAGGGCGGAATATCACCGACAACGACGGGCTTTCCGGTTTCCTGCCATTCGATGGCAAAGGCATTACTCATTTGATCACCACATCCTCATCGAGATGAATGTTCACGGCCGCCTCGGCGATCGGTTTCTCCTGCTCGTGGCGTTCCGACTTGGTCAACTCGTGAATCCCCGGGGTGTGCGCGACCACAACCCGCGGGCTCTTCACTCCCAACGCCCGGCTGTGTTGCGCGAGCTTGTCGAGAATGATCTGTGCGTCGCGCGCAGTCGGATCCGCGATTTCCTCAGCCGTAGGACGGCTTTCGTCGTGGGAGAGAATCTGGGAGCGATATCCCTCGAGCTGCATCACCACTCGTCCGTCCTTCACCACCGCCACGTCGGCTTGCATGTGGGTCTCTGTCTGCACCTTGTCGTAGGCGTACGCGGTGAACGAACGAGCCTCGAATCGTCCGTCGTACATGTCGATTCGCGCAATGTTGACCGGAAGGCAGATCTCCCGCGGAACCATGATCTGGCCCGATTGGAGCAGGGAATCGAGGAAATACGGATCACCGAGGAGGTGCTGCTTACGGTCGGCTCGCGAAATAGCACTGAAGAGAATGTGCTCGGAATCGAGGCTCGAGATCTCTTCGAGTCGGCGGAAATCGCCCTCCTGGAACAGCAACCACGAGTAGAGGTCGTCCAACGGATCGATGTCGAGCACCGGTCGCGGCAACTCCTTCTCGAACTCCGGCAGTGATTCGTCCAGCCCGAAGATGAAGTCGGCCGAGAAATGGGGCCGCCCGTACCCGGTCCGTTCGGTGCCGATCGTGACATGCACCCGCGTTCCTGCGGCATCACGATCCTGCTCCACGACGCTTGCCTTGATCTCGACTCTGGTGCCCTCGACCGTGTCGACGACGATCGGTCGATCCAGTTTGATGTCGTCGATGCGGACGCGACCCAGGGTCACGCGTCCCGTGACATACGCCGCCGCCTGCGACATCGCCTCGAGTCCGAACACCGTCGGAAGCAGCGCCGATCCCTTCCAGACATGATCGAGGACAAAGGGATCCGCCGAGGTGGACAACGTCGTCCGGGTCACCAGTTCTACTTGAGGCTCGAATGTCACCACTTGGTCGATGTAGCGCGACACCGCCGGCAGAGCCGGTGCTGCAGGCGCCCAGGTGTCGAGACCGCCGAGTCGACTGGTCACGACGATACGACTCGCCTCGGGTCCGCTGTCGACCAGGCGAAGGAAATGATCCACTCCCGCAGCCGTCGAAATCGGCATGACACCCATCTTCGCGAGGTGGTTGACACTGCCCATGCGGGCGCCCATTCCGGTCTCTCCCCACACGCTGTACGCGAGCGAGAACGTCCGAGTCTTCGGGTGCCCGGCGGCATACCGCACCACCATTTCGTCGAGAAGCTCGTTTCCGTATGCATACCAGCTGTTTCCGGGCATACCTGTGAATCCGATGATGGAAGAGAAGCCCACGAACAGCTTCAAGTCACGATCAGCGAGCGCTTCGACGAAGTTGGCTGCGCCCAGGACCTTAGGTGCAACCTCCTTGAAAGCCGCAGCGCTGTCGACTCTCTCGAACCGCCGCGGAACATTTGCCCCCGCACCGTGGACAAACCCGGTGATCGGCCCCACCTCGACCTCGATCTGGGCGACGACGCCGGCCACCGCCGCGGCATCCGTGACGTTGCAGCGATAGTAGTGAGCGCTCAAACCGGCAGACGTGAAGTCCGCAAGAGTGGAGGCGATTTCGTCGCCCGCTTGTCGCTGAGAGCTTCCGATCAGCACCAGTTCGGCGCCGGTCTTTCGACCGAGGGCCAGAGCACATTGGGCCATGATGCCTTTCGCGCCACCGGTCACGACCACGACATCCGAACTTCCCAATCCGCTTTCGCGGACGGTGTAGTCGTTGGAGGCGAGAACCCGCGGTTGCAGTGCCGTGCGTCCCATCTCGGCGTCGTAAGTCGCGAACACATAGGGTGCAACCGAATCCAACTCGGAGACGACAGTGGCTGCTACCTCCGCGTCCGCAGTCGAGCCGTCGAATCCTATGACGCGCACATCCAGTTCGGGACGCTCGTGATGCACCGAAGCGGTGAAAGCCGCCACACTCGGCACCGGCGCTGGATTGCTCAACTCGACATCGGTGAACTGAACCACTGCCAATGTGGTTCGCGCGCCTCCACTTTGCTGCGCCGGAACTATCTTGTACATGTGTTCGATCCCACGGCGCAAGCCGCTTTCGGTGACGGAATCATCGGTCACGCGCGGCATTACGGCAACCACGTGGTGTGCATTCGCAGTAGTGCTGTCGGAGAATGTGCGAATGTCGACCTGAGCGCCACGACCTCGAAGTTCGGATTCCAACCTTCCGACCAAACCGGCGTCGTCACCGATGACGACAAACGTCGTGTCCGTGAGGTCTCGGACTCCGTGCAACGCTGTCTCGCTCCGAACCTTTTCCAGGGTGTAATCGCGAACCCAGGTGAAGCTGTCGGCTGATATACCCTTTGCCTTCGCCGGCAGCGCCCGCGCAGCCGGCTGCTGCTGCCCCGACTTCTCCTTCGCGGACCGATCGAGCACTTCGATCAGTTCACCCAGGCTGACGTTGACGAGTTCGGCCGGATCCAGGTCACCCTGAACACCCAATCGTGTTGCCACCGTCGCGATTGCATCGGCGGCCTTGATCGAGTCCATGTTCAGGTCGTCCAGAAGGTGGAGATCGACGTCGAGAGACTCCACCGGAAATCCGGTGTCCTCCGCGATTACCTCGAGCAGTATTCGCGACACGTCCGACTGCGCCGAACTCGCTGCTGGAACGGCAGAACCGGGATGCGGTGATGCCGCAAGGATCAGCGATGCTGCTTCTCCGATGGTGGCGTTGGCCAACTCGGCAGGGTCGAGGTCGACAACCTCGAACTGATGTGCAACCTTCGAAATAGCCTCTGCCGCACTGATCGAGTCGAGATTCAGATCATCGAGCAGACGCAGATCCGTCGTGATCGACTCGGCGGGGAATCCCGTCGTATCGGCGAGGATCCTGATCAGCTCACTTTCCACGGACCCAGCGCCCGCGACAGCCGGCTCTTCGACTACCGGAGCCGAAACCGGCGAAGGAGCTTTCGCTGCTACAGATTCGTGGCCGTTGGTGACTGCCCGCGAAGTCGGAGCAGATGGAACAGATGGAGAAGATGGAGAAGTCGCTCCACTGCCTACATCCGCGCGAATGACGTCGACGAGGAAGGTCCCGCGTCGGCTCAGGTAATCGGCCAGCGCCGCAGCCGGATCCCCGCCGGACGTACCAAGTGCGAGCGGTTCGGGAGCAGAGGTAACCGTCAGCTTCGCCTCGGCCAGGTTCTCGATGAATACCTTCTGATCGGCAGGAACGAATTCGCGCACGAACCGGCCGTCGAAAAGTTCGTTCCAGCGGACCTGAGCGCCGTGTACGTACATCGCGGCCAGTGCGACGTTGAAGTCCTCGTCGCGTCCGGACTTGGACGCAACGGGGAAGCAGCGCACGCCGTCGGTCCCATTGATCGCCTTGGTGAGCCCGGTCAGCACACGGCCGGGTCCGACCTCGACGAGCAGGTCCACTTCCTGCGAGATCCCACTTACCGTCTTGACCCAGTCAACCGGTGAGACAACCTGTTTGGTGACCAATTCGCGAAGTGCCAGTGGCGTCTGTACGCGTTCCCCTTCGACACAGGAATACACGGGGCAAGTCAACGAATCGACTTGCTCCTCAACGGGCGCAGTGGACTTCAGCTCCCGTTCGGCCTCGTTCATCATCTCGGAGTGGAAAGCATTCGACACGGCAAGCGCCTGAGCCGACACTCCGCGCGTCTTCGCGATGGCAACCACATCGTCGACCGCGTCTTTGGTACCCGAAACCACACTCTGCGTGGGCGTATTCAGATTCGCGACGGTCGCGTAACCCTTTGCCTCCGCGATGATCGCCTCAGCCGTCGATCGGTCGCAGGTCAGGCTCGCCATTGCGCCGTTTCCACCACCACTGACAGCCATGGCCGCGCCCTTCGCCGCAGCCAAGGTGATCAGCGTCTTCTGGTCGTAAGCTCCGGCCGCGTAGAGCGCAGTCAACTCCCCGAGACTGTGGCCGGCGACAGCACTGGGTGTGACACCCAATCGGCGGAGGTACTCGAACCAGAGCAGCGACGCCAAGGCGACGGCGGGCTGGGTGAACTGTGTCTGGGCGAGGTCCCGCTTCCACTTCGCCAATTCCGCAGCGTCAGCGCTCTTGACCGGGTTCCGCAGAATCCGCGGCGTGATCGCCTCCGCTCCAACTCCCTCCAACCAGCCGTCCGCCTTGGTCGCCAGTTCGCGCGCCCACTCGAAGCGCTCGATCAGCACGCGAGCCATCTCGAGTTGTTGGGATCCCTGTCCAGGGAACAGGAATCCGATGTCGTGGCGGACGCTGTTCGAAATCGAGATCTCGTTGCTCACCACCTTGACCTGGCCGGAAGCTGGAGCGGAGTTCTCGCAGATCACGGCAAGCTGACGCATGCGTTCGGCCAACTGCGCGGGACGTCCGGCCACCACTGCGGCACGGAAGGGCGCGGTCGGCGAGATCACTCGCGAGAGTTTCGCCGAAAAGTCCAGCAGCTCCGCAACACTCAACGGAACCGCCAGATCTGCAACATCCCGCGCTCGGGTCGCCAAGTCCACCGCGGAATCTGCAGAGAGTACAAATACCTCGGTGTCCTGATACGACGCCATCATCGTGCGGACGTCTTGCGAGGGTGTCAGCTTGCTGGACGGTGCATCAGCCGATTCGATCGCGACGTGGCAGTTGATACCGCCGAAACCCATGGCTTGCGCACCGGCACGCATCTTCTCCGACGGATCTCTGATCTCGCCGTTGACAAGCGGAAAGAGTGCCGGTGCTTCGGTTCCGAACGCCGGGTTCGGGTCGGTGCAACCGGCGAGCGGCGGAAGGATTCGTTGATTGACGGCCATGGTCGCCTTGATCAGCGCAAGGATGCCCGACGCCGCCTTCGTGTGCCCGATCAGCGACTTCAGTGAGGTCATGCCGATGCTACGAGCCTCGACTGGTCCGTCCGTCTGCGCGGCCTGCTGGACGCCGGACAATTCGACAGGGTCCCCGACGGGAGTACCAGTTCCGTGTCCTTCGACAAAGGCAACCTCGCTGGCCGCGAATCCCGCTCCCGAGTATGCGCGACGGATCATTTCGGCCTGAGTTTCGTCGCGGGGCTTGGTAATTCCACCCTTGCCATCGGTAGAGATGCCCCAGCCGCGAATCGTCGCGTACACGTAGTCGCCGTCCGCCCTGGCGTCCTCGAGTCGTTTCAAGGCCACGAATCCGCAACCTTCACCCGGGATGAATCCGCTTCGGCTTGCGTCGTACACGTTCATGTCGCCGCGTGTCAGTGCACCCAAACGGGCGAATCCCACCAGTTCCAAAGGATCCAGGCTGACGTCGACTCCACCTGCCAATACGAAGTCGGCCGCGCCGGACGCCAGCTTTTCGGCTGCAGTCGCCACCGCGAGCATTCCGGACGCGCACGCACCGTCCACGACGTACCCGCCGCCGTTGAAGTCGAGGTAATTGCAGATACGGCCGGCGATCGTATTCGACAACATGCCGGCCAGAGTGTCTTCACTCGGCTCCACCAACGGGCCTTTGTAGACCTCTTCCATCGTCTCGGCGAGAGCATCGGCGACGGAACTGTCCAACTGGCGCGCTTCGGCTGCCACAGCGAGTGCGCGCTTGACGTAAGGCCAACGCAAACGCATCGACCACATCCGGGATTCTTCACCGGTGAGGGAGTTGCCGACGATTGCCGCGCTGCGTCCAGTTGGCACCGATCCTCGGCTGTAGCCCGCGTCCGTCAAAGCCCCGAGTGCTGTTTCCAGCGCCAACCAGTGTGTGAGATCTGTCGACTTGAAGGTTCGCTCCGGTATCCGGCGACCGACCCAGTCGAATTCGAAACCGTCCATGAACGCGCCGCGGTCGGCGTATGTCTTGTCGACGTCGTCAGGGCTCGCGCTCCAGTAGTCGTCGAGCGACATCCGCGACTCGGGAAACTTTCGGAATTGCATCCGTCGCGCGAGGACGTTCTCCCAAAATCCTTGCAGATCATGGGCACCGGGAGACCACATGCTCATCCCGACTATCGCGATCGCGGGATTAGTTGAATCTTCAGTCATCTTACACTTCCTATTTTCGCGCGCATCCACGGGAGACTCAATCGACCGAAGACTAACCACGCGTTCAGCCGTGTGTAAAACGCAGATTCACCTCAAGGCATAAACAAATAACAAAGGTCGTTCAGCTCCGTGAACATGTATCAGCAATTTGACAGCAATCGAGAGTTAGCTGTAACTCGGAGTTACTTATTTGCTTCGTCGCCGGTCAAGCAGTGGTTTGAACATCCGTACCGGACACGGGTTTCACGGCCACCGTTTTCTCGAGATCGGCAAATGCTCAGTTGAGTGCGCACCGAAATGCCGCAATGCCGAATATGTGGCCAATTCGCCGAATGTCCCAAATTGGTCGATCACCGCAAAACAAACATCCGACAACTATCAATCTGAACATTCGTGACACACCGAGAATTAGCAACAGCACGCGAATGTCGATCAGACAACGAGAAATTCCAGATATTCTTCGGCGACCATCGTCCGAATCGATGTTTCGTTACACCGGAATTGAGCGAACGAATGTGCCAGCAAACCGGCCACACACAATTCAGCTTTGCCGGGCCGAGTCGGTGCCCTTTCGACACGTGCGCACACAAAAGGAACGGCACTTATAACAATTCGATCACACAGTGGTGCCGCGGCATTCCGACAGCCGTTTCACGCGCACGGACCGAGTCGGCAACTCAGCTTTCGAGGCGGCGTGCCCCGAGGACGTCCTTGAGGAGTTCCTTTGCAACGTCCTCGGGATCACGTCTGGCAGTCGGATCAGCGGGCTCAGCCGCCTCCGCGAACATCTCGTCCTCGTCCTCCGGCGTTGCAGGCGGAGGAGTTGCCTCGTAGTCGACCTCAGGAGCAGGGGCCGGTCCAGGGTCTTCCGGATAGTCGGGGGCCTCAGGCGGCGGAATGTCGTCCGAATCTCCGCGCTGGGGCTGCGGGGCCTTGGGCTGCTGCGCTGCACGCTCCTGACTGGGGCGCGAGAAGCGGGGCGCAGCGGCCGGGCGGCTCGCAGCTTCTGTCGCCTTGGGTGCGCTCGATGCTGCTGGCGCTGTGGGCGCACCTTCTTGGTACTCGACTTGCCAAGTGCCACCGAACATCTCGGCAAGGACCTCGCAGATGACCGCCGCGTTGTGCGGTTGCGTCACACGAGCACCCAGGACCGGCGAGCCGTGAGCGATGACCACAACATGTCCACGCACGTCGTGAACCGTCGCAGCGGACAGCATGGCCGGAAGAACCTTGTTTCGTTCACCGACCTTGTTGCGCAAGGTGTTCCACGATTCACGGAGGGTCTCGACTGTGGGGCCCGCCGAGACCGGCGCAGCTTCTGCAGCCGCCGGCTCCTCGTACTCGGGCTCGGGCTCGTAGTCGGGTTCCGGCTCGGCAAGCCCGATCAGCTCTTCCGCTTCGACCGGAGCAGGAGCCGGTGGTTCAACCACAGGAGCTTCAACTATTGGAGCTTCGGCAACCGGAGCTTCAACCACTGGTGCTTCAACCACCGGAGCTTCAACCACTGGAGCTTCCGCAACCGGCGATTCCACGATCTCGACGGTGGGAGGCTCGACCACGGGAGCTGCCGCTGCCGGAGGTTCGACGACAGGAGCCTCGACGACCGGCGGCGCCGCCGGAGCCGGGGCGGCTGTTTCCGGCCGTGCCTCAGGCTCGGCCTTGCGTTGGGAGGGCCGTTGGAACTTGGAAGCAATCTCCGGTTCGAGCGGCGGCACAGTCGGTGCCGGCGTTGCTGCCGCGCGAGGGGCAGCGGCAGCCGCGACTCCGGCAGCCGGAATACCTTGTTCCAGGCGCTCGAGCCGCTGCAACACAGCCGACTCGGTGTCGGAGGCCGAAGGAAGCAGCATTCTCGCGCACATCACTTCGAGCAGCAGCCGCGGCGCCGTCGCCCCACGCATTTCACTGAGACCAGCGTGGACGGTTTCGGCGAAACGGGTGAGCGTGGCCGGGCCGACTCGCTGAATCTGTTCACGCATCGTGACCAGCTCGGCCTCCGGCGCATCGACCAACCCTCGTTCGCTGGCATCGGAGACTGCCTGCATCAAAATGAGATCGCGTAGACGTTCGAGGAGATCGAGCGCGAATCGGCGTGGATCGTGACCGGCGTCCATCACCCGATCGACAGTGCCGAACAAGGCGGCTCCGTCACTGGCAGACAGGGCGTCTACTGCTTCGTCGATGAGCGCGACGTCGGTGACTCCGAGAAGAGAGAGCGCCCGCGGATACGTGACACCTTCTTCGCCGGCTCCCGCGAGCAACTGATCGAGGACACTCAACGAGTCGCGAGGCGAACCACCGCCAGCCTTGATGACCAGGGGATAAACAGCAGGCTCGACCGGTACGCCTTCCTGGGCGCAGATCTTTTCCAAGAGTCCGCGCATGGTCGACGGCGCCAACAGGCGGAACGGGTAGTGGTGTGTACGCGAACGGATGGTCGGGAGAACCTTTTCCGGTTCCGTCGTCGCAAAGATGAAGATGAGGTGCTCCGGCGGCTCTTCGACGATCTTGAGCAGCGCGTTGAAGCCCGCCGCCGTCACCATGTGTGCCTCGTCGATGATGAAGACGCGGTAGCGAGAAGCGGCGGGGGCGTGGAACGCCTTGTCTCGGAGTTCTCGGGTGTCGTCGACGCCACCGTGACTTGCGGCGTCGAGTTCCGTCACGTCCAGGTTGCCTGTGCCGCCCGGGCCAAGCGAAACGCACGAGTCGCATACATCGCACGGCGTCGACGTCGGTCCCTGCTCACAGTTCAGCGAACGCGCCAGGATTCGCGCCGACGACGTCTTTCCACAGCCACGCGGGCCGGAAAACAGATAGGCATGGTTGATGCGTCCGGTGTCGAGGGCCGTGCTGAGCGGTGCGGTGACATGCTCCTGCCCCACCACCTCGGCGAAGGACGCGGGTCGATACTTCCGGTACAGGGCCACGCGCAAAGACTACCGGCGACCCACGACAGGTGATCCGGTGCGGGTGCAACGCCGACTTCTCCCGAAACATGTTCGCAACACAATCGCAGTGCGGAGGAAACCGCACGCACCCATCGTGGGTTCCGTGCACGCGGGCTGGTCCGCATGCGTGAGGAGAAAACTGTGCCCGCCACCATCGATGCCGGAGCAACTGCCTGGTTGCTCGTCAGTACTGCACTCGTACTTCTGATGACGCCAGGACTCGCGCTCTTCTACGGCGGCATGGTCCGCTCGACCGGCGTACTCAACATGATCATGATGAGCTTCGTCTCCATCGCACTCGTCACGGTCGCGTGGTTGTTCGTGGGCTACAGCCTCGTGTTCGGCGACGATCACGGTGGCATCATCGGCGGACTCGAACACATCGGCATGGCGGGCATCGACCCGTCGACCGTGCACGGGAATGTCCCGGAAGTGTTGTTCGCAACCTTCCAATTGACGTTCGCAATCCTTACTGCAGCACTCATCAGTGGTGCGATCGCCGACCGCGCGAAGTTCTCCGCCTGGATGATCTTCGTCCCCATCTGGTCCTTGCTCGTCTATGTCCCCGTCGCTCACTGGGTGTGGAATCCGCAGGGATGGCTCGCCCAGATGGGCGCACTCGACTACGCCGGTGGCCTCGTGGTCGAAATCGTGTCCGGAGCGTCAGGCCTGGCATTGGCACTGGTCCTCGGCCAGCGGATGGGTTTCAAGGCCGAGTCGATGCGTCCGCACAATCTGCCGTTCGTCCTGCTCGGCGTCGGTCTGCTCTGGTTCGGTTGGTTCGGATTCAACGCCGGGTCGGCCCTTGCGGCTGACGGTATGGCCTCGCAGATCTTCCTCAACACACTCGTCGCCGGCTGTACCGGACTACTCGGCTGGCTGTTCGTCGAGCAGAACCGTGACGGACACCCCACGACGTTCGGCGCAGCTTCGGGCGTCGTCGCCGGTCTGGTCGCGATCACCCCGTCGTGCGGAACGGTGAACATGTTCGGTGCCCTCGCCATCGGTCTGATCGCGGGCATCGTCTGCTCGTACGCCGTGGGATGGAAGCACAAGCTCGGCTACGACGACTCCCTCGACGTCGTCGGCGTACACCTCGTCGGCGGAATCGTCGGCTCGTTGCTGATCGGACTCCTCGCGACGGCCGTGATGACGGGCGGTCCGGAAGGTTTGTTCTTCGGCGGTGGATTCGCGCAGCTGGGCAAGCAGTTCGTCGGTGTCGTCGTGGTCGCGCTCTATGCCTTCGGTGTGACCTACGGTCTCGGAAAGCTCATCGACAAGACCTTCGGCTTCCGTATCTCGCGTGAAGACGAGGCCCGCGGAATCGACGTTGCCCTGCACGCGGAGTCCGCCTACGAGCACGGAGTCCTCGGCCACGGTCCGATCGGCGGACAGAACCCGAGCCCGTTCCTCCAGCGTCAGCGTGAGGAACGGGAGAACCGCGAGCGGGACTGACCGCCGTCACCGGTTTGCGATTTCCTCCATCAGGATCGGAACGCCGACATTGCAGGAGTGAATCCCGACGACGGTGGTCAGTTTCAGCACCTCGAGAATCTCCTTCGGGGTCACTCCCATGTCGAGCGCAGCGCGAATATGGCGTCGTACGCCGGGTGCGTACATGTGTGTGCTCGCCGCATCGACGGCTATGCACAGCAACTGGATCACCTGAGGTGACAGCACCCCACTGTTCCAGGGCTGCATTGCTGTCTTCATGTACAGCTCGGTCCACTCGGGATCCAGCTCCGAAAGTCCGTCCCACAAAGGATTCCAGCCACCCGAATCCTTCATGGCCTGGGTCACGGGAAAAGCTTCACTTGCTCGAACGTCAGTCATCGATCTCCTCAGACAATCGAAAATGCTTGATTCAGTTCACGTTTGAGAATCTTTCCGGTTGCCGTCATCGGTAGCGACGGCACGAACTCGATGCGGCGCGGATATTTGTAGGCGGCCATCTGTTCCCGCGACCATTCCACGAGATCCGATTCTGAGATCTCTTCACTCGGCTCTCGGATCACGAACGCGACAACTTCTTCGCCGAGGCTCGTGTCCGGCACCCCGACGACGGCGACGAGTGAGACGGCTGGGTGGGTGAGCAGAACCTCTTCGATTTCGCGCGGGTAAACGTTGAATCCTCCCCGCACGATCATGTCCTTCGCGCGGTCGACGATGTAGTAGTTTCCGTCGGTATCGACCCGTGCCAGATCCCCGGTGCGAAACCATCCGTCGCACATTACTTCCGCCGTCGCCTCGGGTCGGTTGAAATAGCCCTTCATGACGTTGTGCCCGCGAATGGCCAACTCTCCCACTTCATCGGGGCCGGTGATCGTACGCCAAGAGTCATCGACAAGCCGCGCTTCGACGCCCCAGATCGGCACGCCGATCGAACCGGGCCGGGGGTCGCTCTCCGGGTCACTGAACAAGGCCAACGGAGAGGTCTCGGACAACCCGTACCCTTCGAGGATCTGAACACCGAAGCGTTCCCTGAACTGTGTCAAGATTTCGACGGGAAGCGCTGCACCACCGGAGATCGCGCACCGCATGTTCTGTGCAACGGTCTCGATATCCACCCCGGATTTCACTACCTCCTCCAGCACGCCGAGCAGTCCCCAATACATGGTCGGGACGCCCGCGAAGACCGAGATCTTTTCGCGTTCCATGATCTCGAGTGCCGCGGTCGCATCGAAGCGCGGCATCAACACCAAAGTGGCACCGACGCAGATTCCCGCATTCATGGTCACTGTCTGGCCGAACGAGTGGAACAACGGCAAAGTCAGGAGATAACGCTCATGCATGGACGGAACGCTCTCGAACAACCGGTTGGTCGACAGCGCATTCAAGACCATGTTGCAGTGAGTGAGTTCGGCGCCCTTGGGCTTTCCGGTCGTGCCGCTGGTGTAGAGAATGACCGCGGTGTCCGTCGGTTCACGAACAACCGCGGCTGCAGGCGTTTCCGTGCCGGACACGGATGCCAGTGCTTCGCCTAGAGTCTCGACTCCGAGGATCGACGACGGTGCACCCGGCTCGGTACTGATCACGATCAGGGCCGAACAGGTCTCGCTCTGCTCGAACCCGGCGATGGCGTACTCGGCGATCGGTAATTCGGGACTTCCCTCGAAACAGAAGTACAGCTTCGCTTCCGAATCAGCCAGGTGATAGGCAATTTCGCGCCCCTTGAGCAGGATGTTCAGAGGAACGACGACGCCACCGGCCTTGAGAATGCCGTAGTAGACGATCGGGAACTCGAGAACGTTCGGGCAGGACAACGCCACCTTGTCACCTGGCTCGACACCCCGCGAGACGAGCAGATGGGCGATGCGATTCGCGTACGCGTCGAACTGCGCATACGTCAGCCTCGCTTCCCCGAGAACCAGCGCATCCCGTTCCGGGTACCGCCGGGCCGAGTCTTCCAGCAGAGCAGCAAGATCAAGCATGACTGTGTTCCTCCTGCGCATCGGAATCCGTGGCATGAGACGAGGCAGCGCGCGACACCGACTCGAGCAGTTCCCGCACCAACGATTCCGCCCGCGGCCAATACCCGTATCCGGACGCCGGATTGAGATGTCCGACCTCACCCAGATCCAGCAACCGACTCCCCCATCCTTCAGCCAAACCCACAACTCGGCGATACCCGGCGAGCGGATCGTTCCGACTCGCCGCGACCGTGCTCGGAAAAGGCAGACGCTGACGCGGTATCGGTAGCCACCCGTTCCGATCGAGCTCCTCGAGAGACGGATAGGACTCGGGTAGAGGAAGTTCGAGATCCGCCGGCGTGACCAGAAGTGCGCCGGCAACATCTCGATGATGCGCCCTCGCCCAGTGGGCAACTGTCATGACTCCGGCGCTGTGCGCGACCAGGACCACCGGGCTGGAAACACTAGTCAACACCTCGTCCAATGCCGCAACCCTGGCATCGCGACTGAGCTTGTCGGTCTCGAGGGGAGGAACCGTCAGAACGTTGTCGAGCCTGCGCGCGAGGTGAGTCTGCCAATGATCCTCGACATGATCGCGCAGACCGGGAACTATTACTACCGTGGGTGATTCATCCATCAGGAACTCCGAACTTCTGCTACTTCAGTGGCGCCGGGGATCTCGGGCCGATTCTGCAACGTCGCCAGCCGCCTCATCCCGGCGGGATAGGCACGCTTGCCGGCTACCAACGCGAGGGCCGCGACGACATAGACGAAGGGCGAAAGCTGTAGAGCGCCGAGAAGACCCAGGTGATCGGCGAGGATGCCGACCACGAAGGGACCGAGAGCCAGTCCCAGAAGGTTGTTGGCAACGGTGAGCGTGCCCATAGCCGACGCTCGAATCGAATGATGAGTGAGGTTCGCGACCATCGCCGCTGTCGGCCCCGACGAACCGGCGGAGAAGAACGCACCGATACCGAGCAACACGAGTTGCGCTGTCCCCGTGCCCAACCGGAGCCCGATACTCAGCGTCACCAACGAGATGGCGCAGTAAACGATGGCGGTAGTCCATTTTCGCGCCGAATCGTCGCGGCTGAATCTATCTGTGATGAAACCGCAGACCACCATCCCGCTTCCGACCAAGAGGACGAACACGGAAGCCGTGACGCCGGCCTTGTCCGGGGCCAAATCGTAGTAGCGATTGAAGAAGCTCGGCAACCACGCCAGAAGTACAGCGGCGGTGAACATCTGGAGACCACCACCGATGTAGGCGAACAACACGGCGGGATTGGTGAACAGCGAGGACACCGGCGCACGAAAACCGTCGTGTCTCACCGCTTCCCCGGCGGCATCCGGCGCGGCCTCGACGGCGTAAGCGGTGAGCTTCTTCTCGGTGACGAGGGCACGGAACAGCGCAACCAGAATCAGACCGAAGATCGCCATGGCGGCAAAAGACCACCGCCAACTGAACTGGACTGCGATGAACCCACCGATTGCCACACCGATGACCGAACCGAACGATCCACCGGCCATGAAGGCACCGGCAAGAGCTGCGTGCACGCGGGGCGCAAACACACTGAGGACCACGGCGATACCCACGCTGCCGTACGCCGCTTCACCGACACCGACCAAGAATCGGGCGCCCAACATCTGTTCGTAGGTCTGAGCGATTGCGCACAGCAACGTCGCGACACTCCACAACACCGCCATCAAGATCAAGCTCTTGACGCGGCCCCAGCGGTCCGCGAGCAGCGACAACGGGAACGTCAACAGCCCGACCATCAATGCCACCACGCTGCTCAGGGAGGCGAGGTGCGAATCGGAGAGATCCCAGTCCGCTTTCAGGATCGGGAAGACTGCACTGAGCACCTGCCTCGACATGTAGTCCGAGAGCAGAAGACCGAAAGCCAGGGCGAAAACGATCCACGGGTATAACTTTCGTCGTCCGCCGATTCCGAGCGCGGTGTCCACACGTGGCGTGGCGGGAGCTTGCAGTCCCATGACTCTCCTAGAAGTACTCGAGGTAGACGGGGGGATTCGGGGGTACGAACCGTCGCGGTTCGTACCCCCGGAACTGTTGTACGAGAGGGTGCGAACTCAGGCGTGCTGCGTGAATCCCAGCTGGCCGATACGGCGGTTGGGCGCGTAACCCAGCTTCGCCAACGTCTCGTCGGTGTCGGCATACGTCTCACCGATCCGGTAGATGTCCCGAGCTTCCTTCGCGGTAGCCACCTCGCGGCCCAATTCGCCTGCAATGCGCACCAACTGCTCGATCTGCTGCACCGACGTCATCTTCTCGCCCTTGCGGCCCCAGATGGTGTCCTCGTTGCCGCAACGAGCGTGCAAGCCCATCGCGATGGCCATCGTGTTCACCGGCAGGACGCTACGCATCAGCGTTTCCAGCGTCAGGCACGCACCGTCGGGAACACGCTGGACGAAGTTCATCATGTTGTACGGGTTGGGGCCGTCGAAGCCGCCGCCGATTGCGACCCATGTGAGGTTGACCGGACCCGTGTAGATGCCGCGTCGGATCAACCGCTCCACCGTTTCGAGCTGCGGAATACTGGACAACTGGAAATGCGGCTGGATTCCGGCGGCCTGCAACCGGCGCAGGTGCTCTGCCACCCACTCCGGACCGGCGGGCACAGTCATTTCCCGATACGTATCGGCCAATTCCGGACGTTGCATCGACGTACCCGCGATGTCGTCGTCGGTCATCAGTTCCATGATGTTCATCTGGCTGGTGTTGATCGCGATCGTCACCTGGTCGGGAGCCGGCTCCAATTCCGCCAGCATGTGACGCACGTCGTCGGACAACCACTTCGCATCGGCGCCTTCCCCCTCCGGGGCAAACGAAATCGAGCCGCCGACCTGCAGAATCATCTCGGGAACGGCCTCACGCAAGCGGCCGAGAAGCTCGTTGAACTTCGACAGTCGCTTCGAGCCCTTGCCGTCGAGTTCACGCACGTGGATGTGAAGAACGGTGGCACCGGCGTTGAAGCAGTCGACGGCTTGCTGGACGTGCTCGTCCATCGACAACGGGAGGTCTTCTGCAAAATCGTCCGGCTCCCACTCCGGTCCGTAGGGAGCAACGGTGATGACAAGCTTGTCCTGGGTTTCGGGAAACAGTGAATCGTCGTGGAAATGCATAGCGTGACTCCGATCGAGTGAATGAATTATCTTCGGGGCTGGGAAGAGAGATCAGAACGGTGCGTCGCCGATGATTCCGGCGCGCTCCATCTTTCGAACCGCGGGCCAGTAGTCCTGCACCGCGTAATGCTGTGTCGACCGGTTGTCCCAGATCGCGACGCTGTTCTCGGTCCAGCGCCACCGAACCTGATACTCGGGAATCTGAGCCTGGCTCGCCAGGTAAGTGAGCAAATTCCCGGCGCCGGGGGCGTAATCGATTCCGTAGCGGACGTTCTCGGGCGTGTGATAGTTCACGAGGTGTGTGGCGAACGAATTGACGAAAAGAATCTTCTCGCCGGTCTCCGGATGTGTTCGTACCACGGGATGTTCGGCGTCGGGAAAGCGTTCCTTCAGCTGGTGCCGCTGATCGATCGGCATCCGAGCGCCGAAGGTCGACTCGATACTGTGCCTGGCACGCAGATCCTTGATCTGCTCCTTGACCCGCGCCGGCAGATTCTCGTAGGCGAGTGCCATGTTCACCCAAATCGTGTCGCCGCCGACCGGAGGTGTTTCCACACAACGCAATACACATCCCATGGGCGGGTTCACGCGCCAGGTGGCGTCGCAGTGATACGCATTCTCGAAATGCTCCGGCGGGCTGTCCAGGTCTTTGTAGATGCGGACCAGGCCCGGGTGGTCGGGGTCGCTGCCCAGGGCCGGATGATCCTCGAGCTCACCGAATCGCTGGGCAAGCTCTACGTGCTCGGCTCTGGAGAAGTTCTGGTCGCGAAAGAACAGAACCTTGTGCTCGAGCAGCAATCCCTTGATCTGGGCAAAGAGTGCAGCATCTCGCGCGACCTCGCCGAGATCCACCCCGGACAACTCTGCCCCGATCGAACAGGTCAATTTCTCGACGCGGATCGTGCTGGTCGACGAGGGAAGGTTTTCTGTCAACGTTGCGGTGTTGGTCATGACAATTCCTCTGGGAAGTGCTGTTTCGGTTCAGACGGAGAAGACGGAGGAACCGATACTGCGACCGGACTCCATGTCGTGGTGCGCACGCACCGCATCTTCGAGGGGGTATCGCTGGTTGATCTCGATCTTGATTCGCCCGGATTCGACGTGTGAGAACAGTTCGCCCGCCAATTCGGCACGTTCCTCGGGATCCGCGATGTAATCGGCAAGTGCCGGACGTGTGAGGAAGAGAGATCCCTTGACGGCCAACTGCATTGCCTGAATCGGCGGAGTCGGCCCGGACGCCGTTCCGAAGCACACCAGCAGCCCGCGCCTGGCAAGGCAATCGAGAGAGATGTCGAACGTGGATTGCCCGATACTGTCGTAGACAACCGGCACGCCGACGCCCCCGGTGATCTCCTTGACACGCGCTACGACGTCCTCGCGGGTGTAGATGACGACTTCATCGCACCCGTGAGCTCGGGCAACGCTCGCCTTCTCGTCGCTCGAGACCGTTCCGATCACTTTGATTCCCAACAGTTTTGCCCACTGGGTGAAGATCAGTCCAACCCCGCCCGCCGCAGCATGCAGCAACACGGTGTCTCCCGCTTTCAACGGGTAGATGCGACGCAGAAGGTATGCGGCAGTCAACCCTCGCATGGTCATGGCGGCCGCGGTGTCGAAGGCAATGCCGTCGGGAAGCGCGATCAGGTCGGACGACGCCATGATCCGCTCGGTGGCGTACGCACCCAGCGGACTGCCGGTGTAGGTCACGCGGTCCCCCACTGCAAAATCGACGACTCCCTCGCCGATCTCTTCGACCACGCCGGCACCCTCAACGCCCATCCCGGCAGGCAATTGCGCAGGGTAGAGGCCGCTTCGAAAGTAGGTGTCGGCGAAGTTCAACCCCACCGCTTCATGGCGAACTCGAACCTCTCCGACACCCGGTCGTCCTACCTCGATCTCTTCCCAACGCATGACGGACGGTGTGCCGATCTCGTGGAACCGAATGGCGTTTGCCATCGATGCTCTCCAATTCTGTGGGCGGACTCGGCTCGATTGCGGTCGAGCTGCATTCGTACGCAACAACTTCCAGAAGTCGGTGCTCGACTTCGCGGTCGTGCCGAACTGATGTGAACAAAACTATGTGAGATCCGGCTCACATGCTTAACTTGACGAGACACGCAACACAACATTTCGGGACATCGAGTAAAGGAGGCCCCTTGAAGCCACTCGCCCGTTACGCATCACTGAACCGCTACGTCGACCTGTGCCGAACAGTGGACGTCGACGCTGTGGCCCTGATGAGAAGTGTCGGCCTGAGCCCGGCAAGTCTGGCGAACCCGGACCAATGGGTACCGGCCGCCTCCATCGCATCGCTCCTGGAGCGATCGGCAGCGGAGTCCGGACACGAAGACTTCGGGCTTCTACTCGCCGGCCTGCGTCGACTGTCCAATCTCGGTCCCCTCAGCTTGGTCATCAGGGAAGAACCAGACGTCAGGAGCGCACTCGACGTATTGATGCGATACGAGCACACGTACAACGAGTCATTGCGCATCCGATTGAACGAGGTCAACGGACTCGCCACCCTGCGAATCTCGCTCGAGGTCGGCGAGCCGGTCGACACCAGACAGAGCGTCGAACTCGCAGTCGGCGCGACGCTGCAGATCCTGCGAAGTTTTCTGGGTTCTCGATGGCATCCGGTCAGCGTGGGATTCACGCACAATGCCCCGAAAGATACGAGCACGCATCGACGAATCCTCGGCGACACCGTGGAATTCGATCACGAATTCACCGGAATCGTTTTCTTCGCCGCCGACCTGGATGCGGCAAACCAACTGTCCGACGAGTTGCTCCGGCCGTACGCTCGCCAGTTCCTCGACTCACTTCCCGCATCGGAAACCTCCGACACACTCAGCCGCACCAAGGAATTGATCGAAGTTCTGCTTCCGACCGGCCGCTGCTCGGTCGAGCAGGTAGCACGAAGCCTCGGATTCGACCGGCGGACACTGCACCGCCATCTCGCCGAATCCGGAGATACGTTCACTGCCGTTCTCAATTCGGTCCGAAGCACCCTCGCGGAACGATTTGTCGCCAATCCTCGCTATTCGTTGACCGAAGTGGCGGTACACCTGGGGTTTTCGACGCAGGGTAGCTTCTCGCGCTGGTTTCGCACTCAGTTCTCGATGAGCCCGAGCGCATGGCGGACTCAACGCTCGATCAGCTGACCAGCACGACTCCGACGTAGGCGATCGTCGCCACCCACACGGTGGAAATCGCGGCCAGCACGAATGGTCGGGCACCCACGCCACGAATGACGCTCAACCGCACTCCTAACCCGAGAGCGAACATCGCAGCAGCCAACAGCGCCGTCTGCACGGTCTTCGCCAATCCGAGAAACTCATTCGGCAATATTCCGGTGGAGCGCAAACCCATGCAGCCGATGAATGCCACAACGAACAACGGAATCAGCGGGGGACGCTTGGTGGCAGTGTTGTCGACCATCGTGCGTTGCCGGATACTCAGAAACGCCATGACCGGCGCCAGCATCAACACGCGCGCAAGTTTCACGACGGTCGCGACACCCAACGCGGTGGCGCCGAGAGCGCTGCCTGCAGCCACTACTTGCGCGACTTCGTGGATCGACCCACCGGCCCACATGCCTGCGCCAATCTCGCTCATACCGAAAGCATTGGCCAACAATGGGATTGTCGGAATCATCAGAGTTCCGAAGATCACCACCAGCGCTACGGCAGTCAGCAACTCTTCCTCCCGCGCATTCACCACACCGTCCGCAGCAGCCACAGCGGCAGCGCCACAGATCGAGAAGCCGCAGGCAATCAGAATCCTCTGCGACCAACTCAATCCGAGAAGCTTTCCGGCATACATGGTCCCGGCGATACCGAGGAACACTATCGCCACCACAACCGCGATCACTCCCCAACCCAAACCGACGATGTCGGAGAACATCAATTGCAGCCCGAGCAGAGCGATCCCCACCCGAAGTAGTCGTTTCGCCGAGAATGCCAGGCCAGGTTGGAGTTTCGCCGGCAAGGCAACGATATTCGCCAACGCCGCACCCGCGACAATCGCAATCAGCAGCGGACTCACGGCGGAGGTGAACCGACCGGCTACCAGTGCGACCGCGGCCCCCAAGGCGCACAACGCAACTCCGGGCGTCAATGCGGCGAGGTTCGACCACCGTCGCACTTCTGACGAAGGGGCGACTGCGGGTTTCTCGGCCACGGACTTCACATCACGGTTCACCCATCCAGAGTCCTTCAGCCATCATCGTCCCGGTAGGGCGATTTCTACCATCACGGCATATCAGATCGATATGGAAAAGGTGCTGGGTATAGCCTGTCTGCATGACCAGAAGGTGGCCCGACCTCACCACTCTCGAGCTACTTGTCGGTATCGACGATCATGGAAGCCTCAGTGCTGCAAGCCGTCTGGCTCACATCGCACAGCCGAATGCCAGCCGCGCCGTCAAAGCCCTCGAGCGGCAGCTCGGGATGCCACTCATACACCGAAAGTCGACGGGGGCGACTTTGACTCCGCAGGGGACCGTCATCGTCCACTGGGCGCGCCGCGTCCTCGCCAACTCTAGCCAGCTTCTCGACGTCGCAGAAGGGATGCGGACCGAACGATCGGCGGAATTGACCGTCTGCGCCAGCATGACCGTCGCCGAACATCTGATCCCGGCCTGGCTCGGCGTCTTTCGATCACTGCATCCCGGTGTCACCGTCCACCTCCAGGTCTACAACTCGACACGCGTACTCGAAGCCGTCGAAGTAGGAATGTGTGACCTCGGATTCGTCGAGTCCCCGACCGCTCCGAAGACCCTGTCCAGCGTCACCGTCGCGCGTGACTCGCTGGTCGTGGTCGTTCATCCGGACCATCCATGGGCACGTCGACGAAAGCCCCTGACCGTCGCCGAACTGGCAGCGACACCGCTGCTGGTGCGTGAGCCCGGATCGGGAACGAGAACAACTCTCGACCTGGCGTTACACGAATACGAGCGCGGTGCACCGTTGTTGGAACTGGGTAGTTCGGCCGCGATTCGAACCAGCGTGCTCGGTGGCGTCGGTCCGGCGGTACTGAGCACACTGGCCGTCGAGGATCAGGTGAAGAAGGGAGAGCTCCGGGCCGTAGCCGTCGAAGGCTTGGAGCTCGACCGATCCCTGCGTGCGGTGTGGCGTCCGCCGCGTCAGCTCGAGGGCCCCGCAGGCGACCTGATGAAAGTAGTGCGTGCGAGCGGGCCCCGGAAACCCTGAAAGCGACTTACTTCTTGTCGGCCTTCGCTGCTGCCTTTGCGGCCTTCTTGAACTCACGGACCTCGAGCAAGGACTGCTCGTCGACCACGTCTGCAATCGAGCGCCTCGAACCTTCGAGCCCGTAGTCGCCGGCCGCTTGACGCCAACCTTTCGGCTCGACGCCGATCTGTTTTCCGAGCAACGCCAGGAAGATCCGGGCCTTCTGATCCCCGTATCCGGGCAGTGCCTTGAGCCGCTTCAGCACTTCTTTGCCGTCGGGATTTCCCGACGTCCAGATCGCCGCGGTGTCGCCGTCGTAGTTCTCGACGATGAACTGGCACATGAGCTGGATACGCTCGCCCATCGACTTGGGGAATCGGTGCACAGCCGGAGGCTCGGCACAGATGGCGATGAACTCGTCGGTGTCCATGTCGGCGATACGCCTGACGTCGATACCGCTGAGCCGATCCGCCAGCTTCTTCGGACCGAGGAAGGCCGTTTCCATCGGAACCTGTTGATCGAGAAGCATTCCGATCAACAACGCCAACGGGTCCTCGGCCAGGAGGGCATCAGCTTCGGGGTCACCGACAAGGTTCAGTTGAAGTGCCATGAGTCCGATACTGCCACGTCAGGCGGCAGTTGTGACCGGCGCCGACGCATCCGGAGCCGGAATCTTCCACTTCTTCCAGCCGAACAGAACCAACGTCGAGACCGCGGCAAGCGTGAAGACCCAGAGGTAGACGCCGACGGTCGGAATCCGCAGATACTCGGGCGGCACGAACATGAACAGGCCCATTCCGACAAAGCGATCCGTACCCGGAATGACCGACGGGTCCCACCAGGTGTGAGACCAGTTCAAGACTGGGAGCAGGAAAACGAACGGCGCCACCCACGCCCAGCGCTTCTTCGACACCATCGCGTAGTGCGCGGCGAGGACGACCAGCGGGACGAACCACACCCAGTGATGACCCCACGAGAACGGCGAGACAGTGGTCGCAGTCAACCCCGTCATGGTGAGGCCGAGCAATTTCTGGCCGTGCCGGTGAGCAATCCACGCGGCACCGAGTCCGAGGCATACTGCCAGCGCACTGAAGACGAGGACCAGGACCCGCGACGGCGTCGGAGTGTGAGTGAGCTGAGCAATCAGACCGGACACGGACTGGTTACTCGGAGCATCCGTCGGTCCGACGCGTTCGCTGTCGACAAGAGTGCCGGTCCAGTACTTGTACGCATCGTTGTAGATCACGACGAAACCAATCGCGACGGTCGCCGCGAACGTCACGACGGCCGTCACCAACGCACGCCATTGACGAGTGATGAAGAGGTACGCCCAGAAGAAGGCCGGAGTGAGCTTCACGCCGGCGGCGATGCCTGCCCCGATTCCACGGAGCCGACTCTTCTCGTCCCGACCGAGGTCCCACACGATCAAGAGCAGCAGGAAGATGTTGATCTGCCCGAGCCAGAGCGTCGTACGTATCGGTTCCATGAACAGAAAGATCGTGGTGGCCAACGCACTGACGGCGTACGCCTTCACGTCGAGCCGATAACCGAGGTACTTCCAGCACAACACGATCACTGCGAACAACGCAGCGATGTTCAAACCCGTCCACACGACAATCGCCTGTTTGAACGAGAGCACCGCCCACACCGTGAACAGCAAAGCCGCAAACGGGGTGTACGTGAACATCATCCCTTCCAGGACTGGCCCGTCGTACAACGGAAGGCCCTGAACCACAACGCTGCCGCCGTGGCGGTAGACGTCGAGATCGAGGAAATTTTCGAAGATCCCCCAGTACCGCGTATTCATCGGCACGGCGAAAAGAACCATCAGCACGGACGCGACTGCCAGAACACCGAGCACAGAGAATCCGAGAACACCGACACGGAGACTGCGTCGCGGTATGTCAGCTTCGATGACCGACTCTGATTTCGCGGTGTGCGCCTCGAAAGAGGGTCCATCCGAAGCGTTGATCGCGCCCGTCACTACAACCTCCGGGATTTACACCCTATGTCGGGAATTGATGCTCCGAACGGTACAAGACGAGACCGAAAAGTACCGACCGGGCACGCCGCTTAGAGAACTCAGATCTCGGAGAGACGCGATTCGGTGGCTGCGAGCAGGACACACGTCGCCACGCCGTCCATGGCAACTTCGAGTTCAGCCGTGGACGGGAAGCTCGGGGCCAACCGGATGTTCCGGTCATCCGGATCCGTGCTGTACGGGAAAGCCGATCCGGCAGCGGTGAGCGCGATACCCGCGTTCTTCGCCAGTTCGATGACGCGCTTGGCCGTGCCGTCGACCACGTCGAGGCTGATGAAGTATCCGCCCTTCGGCTCGGTCCAGGACGCGACCTTCGAAGCACCGAGACGATCCTCGAGGATCCGCAGTACGAGCTCGAACTTGGGTGCGAGGAACGCGCGATGCTTCTCCATGTGCGCACGAACGCCGTCGGCATTGCCGAAGAAACGCAGGTGGCGAAGCTGATTGACCTTGTCAGGTCCGATGCTCTTCTTACCCAGGAACTTCTGGTACCAGGCAAGGTTTTCCGCCGAGCTACCGAAGAAGCTCACACCAGCGCCGGCGAAAGTGATCTTGGACGTCGACGCGAACACGAGCGGACGGTTGGGGTGACCGGCCTCCGCTGCCATCGAGAGAATGTCGTAGGAAGGCGCAGTCTCGCCGACAAGTGGATGCACGGCATACGCGTTGTCCCAGTACAGGCGGAAGTCGGGCGCGGCCGTCGGCATCGACGCGAGCGTCCGGACAATTTCTTCGGAGTACACGGCGCCGGTGGGGTTCGCGTAGACCGGAACCGCCCACATGCCCTTGATCTGCGGATCTGACGCAACAAGTTCGGCGATCTTGACGACATCCGGGCCGTCGTGGTTCATCGGCACCGCAATCATCTCGATGCCGAGGGACTCGGTGATCGCGAAGTGGCGGTCGTAGCCCGGTGCGGGGCAGAGAAACTTGATCTTCTCTTCCTGTGCCCACGGCCGGGCCGAATCCGGAGTGCCGTGCAGCAGTGAGAACACGACGTTGTCGTGCATGATCTCGAGGCTCGCGTTGTTGCCGGCGAGAAGGTTCGCAACGGGGATACCCAGCAGCTCACCGAAGATGGCGCGCAGTTCCGGCAGACCGGTGAGTCCGCCGTAGTTGCGGCAGTCGGTGCCGCTGCCGTCACGGAAGTCACCGTCGCCGGGCAGCGTCAGCAGCTCTGCGGAAAGGTCGAGTTGTTCCGGGGAAGGCTTACCGCGGGTCAGATCGAGTGCGAGCTTCTGCGCCTGGAGCTGCGTGTACTTCGCGCTCTCGCTCTCATGCTCGGAGGTGAGTTCTTCATGGCTCATCAACCCGATCTGGGTTTGGATAGGCATCCGGAGCGGCCTTTCACCGACGAGGCGGGGTCGGGTATGTGAAAAAAATAGAGGACCCCGCGCACCCGGCAGAGCCCGTTGACCCTTGCTGCCTTCCGGCCCTGGGGGAGTTCACAGGATGCGCGCCGCGCGGGATCCAATGAACAGTGTAGACGGCTTTCGTCGGCCGCTGCACACCACCTACCGGGGTGGAGATGCAAACCCTGAGATCCACCGGTTCTTCGCAGGTCAGGTACCCGTTTAACGCTTCACGCCTGCAATTGGGTATGCTGCTCCACGGAGGATTCGCCTAGTGGCCTATGGCGCTCGCCTGGAACGCGGGTTGGGTTAACGCCCTCAGGGGTTCAAATCCCCTATCCTCCGCCAGGGAAGTCCCCGACCAGTCTTGGTCGGGGACTTTTTCTTTGCCACGAAGCATCGCCGAGCAGCGATACTGTCGACGAATGCGTCCCTCGACAACTGGCCGGGTCATCGCAGCAGGTACCGGCCTGATACTGAGTGCACTTGTCGACGCCCCCGTGAAAAAGTGGATGTCTCACCGCCGAACACCTGCCTACGCCGCCGGCCTCGTGGTCGCCGCGGCCGTTTATCCCGTGGCTCGGCAGGGACAAGCTCGGCAGGGACGCCTGGTCGACGTCTCCATTCCCGTTCGCGAATGGAGTGCAGTGTCCGCAACATTTGTGGTCTTCGTCGGCGCACTGGTTCTGCAGCCGAGTACCGCACGGCGACTGGTTGCAGCGAGCTGGGCCGTCCACCCGATTTTCGACCTACTTCACGAGCGTGGTCCGGAATCACGTCTGCCGGATTGGTACCCCGCAATTTGCGCGGGATACGACCTCGGAGTCGCTGGACTTCTTGCTGCCGAACCACGCAATTTCGTTTGACAGACTCACGAACTCGAAGCCAGACTTTCCGTCCAACCCAACAATCGGGAGTACGCGTGATTGCCGGCCAGACCAATCTGCTCGCGGATTGCAGCAGTTGCTTCGGCCTGTGCTGCGTCGCACTCCCCTTTTCCAAGTCCTCCGACTTCGCGACCAACAAGAATGCCGGCGACCCCTGCAAGAACCTGCAGCAGGATTTCCGCTGCGGCATTCACACCGGATTGCGAAAGAAGGGCTTCACCGGTTGCACCGTGTACGACTGTTTCGGTGCGGGACAGAAGGTTTCACAGCAGACCTACGACGGCATCAGCTGGCATGATGCCCCGGAGACCGCGTCAGACATGTTCGAAACGTTCCCTGTCGTACGCCAGTTGCACGAACTGCTCTGGTATCTCGCCGAAGCCCGCTCGCTGAAGCAAACCCACTCGATACGAAAGGAACTCGACGCTGCACTCGCAGAGACGGAAAGCCTGACCAACGGCACGCCTTCGCAGATTCAAGCCGTCGACGTCTCAGCACACCGAGCGACAGTCAACACACTGCTCTTACAGACGAGTAACCTTGTGCGCTCGCCGATCTCAGGCAAGAAGGGTCGCAAACTCGACCACCGCGGCGCAGACCTCATCGGCGCCAGATTTCGTGGTTCCGATCTACGTGGAGCCAACTTTCGCGGGAGTTACCTGATCGGTGCAGACCTCCGCGACTGCGAACTCGATCGAGCTGATCTGATCGGTGCAGACTTGCGCGGCACCGACATTCGCGGCGCAAAACTCCGCGGCAGTATCTTTCTCACTCAGTTCCAGATCAACGCGGCGGTTAGCGATTCGGCTACCACACTCCCCGATTCACTGACCCGCCCCAGCCACTGGGCCTGAGCCCGACTGTCAACTCCGTCGACGGAGAACGACCTTGTTAGCTTCCGGATCGACGGACACCCACGGCGGGTCACCGTCGGTTCCGTCCTCACGATGCATCAACGCGCTCTGCCGCTGTTCGAATTCATGATGCTTGGACCCCTGAAACAGGGCAGCAACCTCTTCGAAGCCCGCAGCCGAGACCGGACGAGTCGTGCGCCCCCTGGTCCACGGCAGTGCGCGGCCACCGGTAAGCCGGTTCCAGAGAGTCTCGGCGAACGCGAACAGAACCAGCAGCACGAGCAAGCCTGGCAGCGTCAACGCGAACAGAGTGCCCATGAAAGAAGTCTAGCGGCGAACGCCCCAGGTCCCCTCAACTTTTGATCAGCCACCTTGTTGTGGCCATGCGGTGGATGATCTGCCAGAATGCAAGCTGTTACGACTAGTAACACCTTCGGGGGGAGGATTTCACGTGAGCTTGATACTTGCAGCTACCGACCGTTCGGAGCTTGCCCAGACACTCGGGGCCGAATTAGTACATTTTGGTCATCAAACACAGCTCGTCCGCACCGGGCGCCGCCTACTCGACGACCTGGACACCGACAGTTTCGATATCGCCGTGATCGATCTCTTGTTGCCGGACATCGACGGCTACGAGATTGCACGACAGATCCGCTTGCGCAGTTCGATGCCGATCATGATGTTGGTGGATACCCACGAGGACATCGACGAAGCACCACATGGCGCTGTCTCGGACTTCGTACTGAACCCGATCGATTCTCACGCGCTCGATCTTCGGGTCACCGCGATCCTTCGTGAAACCGCGCATCCCGCCGCCGGAAAACACCAACGTCACGGTGACCTGCTCCTCGATCGACGTGCGATGACGGCGACGATGGGCGGAAAGCTGCTCGTCCTCAGCCGGACCGAATGGCGGGTACTCCTGGAACTGTCGACCGAGCCTGGGCGCGTGTACTCGCGTGATCATCTGATCCGAAACGTCTGGGGTTCCGACCACGAAAAGACACGTGTGGTCGACGCGACCATTCTCAGCTTGCGGTCCAAACTCGAATCCAATCCCGCGAAACCGAAGTACATCAAAACCATCCGGGGGTTCGGATATCGCTTCGGCCCGGTCGAATGAACTCGCCTTCGTGTCGGTGGCGCTCGATAGGCTCTTGTCATGGGTTGGTACACACCACAATCGGTCGCCCCGGATCTCTCCGACATCCTGGTGTGTGGCTGGACGGCGTGCGCAGAAGGTGAACACCTGCTCGTGCCCGATGCTTGCATGGACGTGCTGTGGATACGTGGCGTCGGCATACGCGTCTGTGGCCCCGAAACCGCTGCATGGTCATTCACTCTTCCGCCCGGAACACGCTCCGTGGGTGTTCGATTCCGCCCTGGATCGGCATCGCCGATGTTGCGAACCTCGGCGTCCGAGCTTCGAGATTCTCGCGCTGACCTCAGCGCTGTAACCGACGCACGCACGGAACGAATACTGTTGAACCGCTTGGAAAATTCCGAAGACCACGAACAAGTCTCGATCCTCGAAAGCGCTGTCCGGAGTTGGGCAAGTTCGAGTTTCCGTCACGATCCGGTGATCAACCACGTCCGCACCGCACTGTCCGAACATTCGTGGAATGTCAGCACTCTCGCCGACGCGGCGGCACTGACTTCGCGCCAACTCCAGCGTCGATGCAACGACGCCTTCGGATACGGCCCTGCAACGCTGCGCTCGATCCTGCGCCTCCAGCGTTTCATGGCGCTCGCTCGCAGTCGACCCGCACTGGGCCTCGCTGAATCCGCAGCCCACTGCGGATTCAGCGATCAGGCCCACTTGACGCGTGAATGCCGCCGAATCTCTTCGCTGACCCCGGCAGCTCTACTGCGAACCCAAGCCCCCGACTGGCACGGGTCGGATACCGTTGTCGCGCTGGCAGAGGGAGACGCGGTCGCATGATCGCTACCGCGCTCCCCCGCCGTCACTTCTGACTGAAAAGCGTCCTGGCAGACCACAGCCCGCCGAGGGAGAGCACTGCGACCGTCATGTAGTAGTAGCTCGGAGCGTCGAGCGAGCCTGTTGTACTGATCAACCAGGTCAAGACCAACGGCGCGATTCCGCCGAGCAAGGTCACGCCGAGGTTGTACGACAAAGACATCCCGGTAGCCCGGATCTCCGCCGGGAACAGCGAACTCATCAAGGCAGGCAACGGGCCGAAGGCAAACGCCATGATGACGCCCAGGGCCGAAACAACCAGGACGAGCGTCAGAGTCGAGGGGTGATCGACCATCAGTTTGAAGAGCGGCCAGGCCAGGACGATTGCCGCAACGGCGGCCCAGGTCATAACTCTCGCAGGTCCGACCCGGTCTGCAAGATGACCGATCAACGGCACGGTGATCAAGGTGACCAGTCCGGCGACGATTCCGCCGAGGTAGCCGGCAGAGGCGGATACTCCGAGGTTCTTCACGGCAAACGTCGGCATGTACAAGATGAGGTAGATCGAGATCGTCGCGACGCCGACTACTGCGGCGCCGGTCAGCACCCGGCCGAGATGCCTGGTCAGCGTCGTCTTCAGCGGGGCCTTTTCCGGGACGCTCGTCTTGAAATCGTCCGTTTCATCGAGCTTGGCGCGGATGTAGAGACCGACCGGCCCGACGATGATGCCGAAGAAGAACGGAACGCGCCAGCCCCATGAGTAAAGCGCTTCATGCGAGAGACGGGTATTGAGCACGTATCCGAATAACGATGCCAGGAAAACCGAAGCACCCTGGCTGGCAACCTGCCAGGAAGAGTAGAACGCCTTCTTGTGCGGTGCAGTTTCCACGAGGAAGGTTGTAGCAGTACCGAATTCACCGCCAGCGGAGAATCCTTGAATGAGTCGCGAAACCAGGATGACGACGCCGGCCCACGGCCCGATCATCGAGGTCGTCGGCGCCACCGCCATGATGAGCGTGCCGATCATCATCAGCATCATCGTCAACGTCAAGGCGTTCTTGCGCCCGCGACGGTCGGCATAGCTTCCGAGAACCATCCCGCCAAGCGGCCGGATGACGTACGAGATCGCGAACGTCGCGAACGTCAGTATCAAGCCGAGAGTGTTGTCGCCGCCGGGAAAGAAGTTATGGGCGATGACCACTGCAAATGATGCGTAGACGATGACGTCGAACCATTCGAGCGCAGCGCCGAGCGAACTGCTGATCACCGCCTTGCGAGCAGCGGCCAGGCGTTCCGGGGTGACTGCTCCGGAGGTTGGCGTAGTTGCCGTGGACATGGTTTTCCTTAAGGGGTGAGGGTGGGTCAGGCGCGGGCGTGAGCGATGACGTTCCGAACGAACTGCTCGCACTGTGCCAATTGGTCAAGTGTCACGTACTCGTCAGGTGCATGCGCCTGAGTGATGCTTCCCGGCCCACACACAACAGTGGGGACACCGATACTCGCGAACATCCCGGCCTCGGTGGCGTACGCGACCTTTTCGTCCGAGGGCCGACCACCCCATTGTTCGACCAGTGCGGCCGCCGAAGCATTCGCGTCCGTCTCCAGGGGAGGAACCGAGGCCGACACGTGCATCGTCACGGAGGCTGACGGGTTTTCTTCCTGCATCAGGTTTTCGATCCGATTCGCCTCGGCGGCAAAGCGTTCGAGCAAATCTGCGGCGCCAGCTGAGCTGATGCTCCTGAATTCGAAAGTGATGGAGCAATCCTCGGGGACAGTGTTCACTGCGATCCCGCCGGATACGAGATTGACCGAACACGTCGTCCAGGCCACGTCGAATGCGTCGTCGTACGGGCCGGACGCACGGAGCTCGTCGGCCGCGCTTCTGACGAATCGAATCAACTCCGCGCCGTATTCGATCGCGTTGACTCCTCGCGGAGTAAGCGACGAGTGCGCCGAAACACCATGCAGATCAACACGTATGACGTTCATCGACTTGTGTGCGCGAATGACCCGCATCTCCGACGGCTCTCCGACGACGCACACATCAGGGCGCAGGTTCCGGGAAACAACCTCCTCGACCAACCCGGCCGCACCGATGCAGCCGACTTCCTCGTCGTAGGAGAATGCAAAGTGAATCGGCTTCGCCAGCGGCCGAGCAACGATGTCGGGGATCGCCGCGACAACGATCCCGATGAACGACTTCATGTCGCACGTGCCGCGTCCGTACAGACTTCCGTCGCGAATTTCGGGAGTGAAAGGATGGCTGCTCCAGTCTTGATCGTCGACCGGCACTACATCTGTATGGCCGGAAAACATCACTCCACCGGCAGTGCTTCCGTCAGGAGGCGTGAATGTTGCCAACAGGTTCAGCTTGGACCCCTCGTCGTCGGAAACGAGTATCGGCTCGACCCCGTGGCGACGTAGTTCCGCCGCGATGAGATCGATCAACGGTCGATTGCTCACGGCACTCGTCGTATCGATTCCGATGAGGCGCTGCACCCAGTCGAGACTTCTCTCGGTTGGAACAGCGGACAACGTGGTGGACGACATCTGGGTTCTCCTTTCACAGCACGAACGCGGTGGGCACTTGCCACCGCGTTCTGCCCTTCGAGCATGAATGAAGTGATCCCAGACACAATGAAGATGCACGATACTTGCAACATGATCGAAGAAACGCAGGATTCCGCCGTGCTCGACGACGTCGACCTCGCCCTGATCAATTGCCTGCAACTCGACCCGCGAGCGTCGTGGCGCACGGTTGGTGACGCGCTCAAAGTTGATCCGGTTACCGTCGCGCGCCGCTGGCAACGGCTACAGGACTCCGGCACCGCCTGGGTCTCCGCGAGGGCAACCGGCCACGGCCGTCCGGAATCGTGTCTGGCTTTCGTGGAAGTCGACTGTACGACTTCGAACGCCTTGGCGATTGCGGAACGTCTTGCCCGCTGGCCGCAGGTTCTGAGCGTCGAACACACAAGCGGCCCAGGCGACTTGACTCTTCTCGTCGAGGTCAGAGACATGGCTTTCCTGTCGCGTTTCCTGCTTCGCTCACTCGCGTCGGTGCCCGGGATCGTCAGTTCGCGTGCACACCTCGTCACCGAGGTCTTTGCGATCGGAGACGACTGGAAATTGCAGGTACTCGATGCCACGCAGCGGGCGGTGATGACAGACCGGCCTGTGCGCTACAAATATGCTCCGACGGATCAGCGCCATCACGGGAAGACTTTCGACGCGGTCGACCGTCAATTGATATTGAAGCTGGGCGAGGACGGTCGATCCTCGATTGCCGAGCTCACGGTCGGTACCGGCCTCAGCGAAAGTACGGTCAGGCGGCGACTTGCCGAACTGACGTCGCGCAACCAAATCGTGTTCCGCTGCGACGTGTCTCTACCGCTGTCCGGCTGGCCCCTCGTGACCTGGGTGTGGGGATATGTCGATCCCACGGACCGGTCGACGATTCGTGCTCTGGTGGAGCGAGTGCCTGGAACACGAGTGTGCATGCGGATATCCGGTGGACGCGCCAACACACTGCTCGCGATCGCCGCACACTCCCTTCGCGAAACTCCCATTACCGAAGTACAACTCGCACAAGAGGCACCGGGCCTGGTGGTGCTGAACAGGTCAGTGGTGCTGCGATCGATGAAGAGGGTGGGCCGACTTCTCGATGACGAAGGCAAGAGCGCCGGGGTCGTACCGATGGACATCTGGGCGGAAGCCCCGGAGATCGAGTGAATGTCCGAAATAATCAATCATGACGCGCCGCGGTGGAGAAGGATTGCTGTCATGACTTCAACAGAGATCTCCCCCGCCCAGCGTTATCGGGATCTGGCCGCCGGATTCACGGCGCGGATCGACGCCGTACCCGCCGACCGCTGGGACAACGATTCCCCCTGCGAGGGCTGGACCGCCCGCGACGTGGTGAGACACGTGCTCGACAGCGAACGCGACATGGTCAAGGTAGTCGGCCTGGAATTGGCACCCGGTCCGTCGGTCGACGACGACCCGTCGGCAGCCTGGGCGGCCGTCCGATATTCGATGCAGGCCATTCTGGACGATCCGGCAAAGTCCACCCTCGAATACGACGGGCACTTCGGCCGGACCAACCTCGGGGCCACGGTCGAGGGGTTCTTGTGTTTCGATCTGGTCATCCACGGTTGGGATCTCGCAGCCGCGACCGGCACCGATACGACGATGCGTAACACGGACGTGGAGTGGGTGTCGGAGATCGCCGCGGGCCTCGGCGAGTCGATCCGCATGAGCGGTGTGTGCGGCCCGGAAATACAGGTTCCGGACAACGCTGACAAAGCGACGAAACTCCTTGCCTTCCTCGGCCGGAAGGCGTGAAAAAGTACCCCTGACGTGGGCATTACTTCCATACACATGTAATGTCGCGGTATGCCGGAACGCCGAAAATCCTCCACGAGTCCAGACCTGCTTGCGGCGGCATTGTTCGATGTCGCCGCGGAATCCGGACTGGAAAATGCCAGCGTTCGCGAGGTCGCAAAACGGGCGGGTGTCTCGATCGGCGCAGTGCAACATCATTTCTCGACCAAGGACGAGATGTTCGCATTCGCACTGCGAACACTCGTCGATCGATTGTTGACCAGACTGGCCGAATCGTCCGCCGACGCGGACCCGCATACCGCCCTGTTCCAGGCGCTCTCGCAACTCCTGCCCCTCGACGAGCAACGCACGCGTGAGGCGCATGTGCTCGCCGCGTTTGCCGTGCGCGCCGCAACCAGTGAGTCACTCTCCGAAATCCGCCGGACAACCCTGTTCACAATCCGCACCGGCATCTCGACAGTTCTGATCGGGATCGGAACTCCGGAAGCGGAAACCAGAGCGGCACTTCTACTTTCAACCGTCAATGGATTGACCCTCGACGCACTCGGAAGCCCCGCCATGTATCCGCCGCAGTACCTCGATCACGCTTTGGAAACCCAGATCCGCCTCACCCTGCACGACGCCGAGAACCCGCTCGCCTCCGTCGGGCTCGCCAGCTGACGTGGCAGGAGCAGGACGCTTCGCGCCGAGCCCGTCCGGCGATCTCCATCTGGGAAACCTCCGTACCGCCCTCTTGGCCTGGCTGTTCGCCCGCACCAGCGGGCGCGACTTCCTCATTCGCGTCGAGGATCTCGACCGTGTCCGACCCGGCTCGATGGAGCGACAACTCGACGATCTGCGCAGGCTCGGCCTCACATGGGACGGCCCAGTCGTCTTACAATCGCACCGTCTTCCCTTGTACCACAACGCTATCGAGCTACTACGCGAGCGCCACCTGACCTATCCCTGCTTCTGCACACGCAAGGAGATCCTGCAGGCACCGTCCGCTCCCCATGCTCCCGATGGCGCCTATCCCGGCACGTGCCGGAACCTGTCGGCGGCCGAACGCGCCGAGAAATCGGCAAGCGGCCGATCCCCCGCGCTGAGGCTACGGGCCGACATCGATTCGTTCACCGTGCACGACGAACTGTTCGGCGAGGTGACGGGGCAAGTCGACGACGTCGTCCTGCTCCGCGGAGACGGCGTACCCGCCTACAACCTCGCCGTTGTCGTCGACGACGGTGCGCAGAACATCGATCAGGTGGTCCGCGGCGACGACCTCCTGACCTCGGCACCGCGTCAGGCGCACCTTGCTCAACTGCTCGACATCGAACCGCCGTCGTACGCCCACGTTCCTCTCGCGTTGAACAGTGAAGGCAAACGACTCGCGAAGCGCGACGGCGCAGTGACTCTGGCCGATCAACTCGAGGCCGGACGCAGTGCCGAACAGGTCCTGACAATGATCGCGTCGAGCATCGGTCTGGCTGAACCCGGCGAAGTTGTCACACCACCCCAATTGGCGGATCGATTCGACTCTCGCACGATCCCCCGAACCCCGTGGATTTTCCCGGCGAAGTAAGTGAAGTTTCAATCGACACCTCGTCGGGACAAAAGCTCGATTGTCCGATATGACAAAGCCGTCCGCAATAGCTATTCGTTGGCAATTCTCGATGAGTGAAGTACGGTCAAGACTGGCGAAGGAAATTCAGGGCGAGTAGTCCCTGCAAAACTACGCCCGGGATCTGAACCTGGGATCCGACCGCAGTACCCACTTGCAGCATCCACGCTGACACGCACGTGCGGCACGGGCGACTCAGGACGAAAAGGAATACGCATGGTCCGCGAGCTTCGCGAGGCACTCGACGACCATCAATTCGAGGTGTTGTATCAACCCCAGGTCAATCTGAACTCGTCAGCAATTATCAGCTATGAAGCACTTCTGCGGTGGCGCCATCCGCTTCGAGGGTTGATCGAACCCCAAGATTTCATGCGCTCCGCCGAATCCTCTGGGCTCATCATCCCCATCGGGCTGCAGGCTCTGGACATGATCTGTGCCCAAACAGCGTCGTGGCCTGAGCACATGATGGTCGCGGTCAACTTTTCACCTCGCCAACTCGCTACCCCGCACGCCGCCCACGAGATCCTCGGAGCGCTGGACAGTTCAGAAACCCCACTGAGCAGAATCATCGTGGAAGTCACCGAACTCGGCGTCGTGGGTCGGCATGCCGCCGAGACCCTTCACGTCTTGCATAACGAGGGAATTCGAATCGCGCTGGATGATTTCGGGGCGGGCTTCGCGTCTTTCTCCGCGTTGTCGGAATTGCCGCTCGACATTCTCAAGATCGACCAATCCTTGACCTGGGCCGTCAGCGCAGCGGGTCGTACTGGAGACCGCGCCTTCATGGTCATGGAGTCAATCGCCGACATCGCTCGGAAACTCGGGCTTGATTCGATCGCCGAGGGCGTCGAAACCGCGGAACACGCAGCCAACGTCTTGCAGGCCGGCTGCGACATGGGCCAGGGCTATTACTTCGGGAAGCCGCTTCCTGCGTCGTCCATAGTCACTCCCGTGTGAGCGCCAGCCACTTCAGTACGACGCCACTTCAGTACGACGACGATGCGCTCGCGATGAGTGCGACCACGAGAATCACGGCAAAAATGGCCAAGAAAGTTGCTCCGACCGCAATTCCGGCTATCGCAAGCCCGCGTCCCTCTTGACCTGTCTGCTTGATCTGATTGAGCGCGACAATTCCCAAAATGATTCCGATGATTCCGCCGAGACTGTAGAAACAACCGCCTGCAAGCGATACCACCAACGACGCAATTGCGAGACCATTGGTGCCGACTGGCTGCATCGGCGGGATGTATCCACCAGCGAATTGGTTCGGTTGACCGTACGCATTCGGCGGTTGACCGTATTGGGGCTGTCCGTATTGAGCTTGTCCGTATTGTCCGGGTTGCTGATATTGATTCGGCTGATATTGATTCGGCGGTCCGAAATTCTGCGGCGGCAGGTATGGATTGGGTTCACCAATTCCACCCGGCTGAGGCGTATTACCGGTTGGGTTGTACGACGGCGGCGGATAACCCGGGTACTGCTCGTTGGGAGTGGTATATCCGGGAACTTCAGGTGAAGACTGCGTTTCGGACGGGGACACGCCGTACCCCTCGGGCGGCAGGCTCGGAAATTCTCCGTATCCAGGTTTTGCCTGGTAATCGCTCGAAGAATCGTCGTTGTTGCCCCCGGAACTCGTCATACAACGCAGCCTAAACCACAGGTGACCTCCGAATCCAAGTGAGCAGATGTCATCCACATCGCTCTTTGATCCCAGTAGGGTCATATCCACTGTCACACTCGAGCGCGATATTTACGACTGAGGGGAACACATGACAACCGGCGGGTACGACCCCAACCAGAATCCAGAAGGAGGGAAGCAATTCCCACCCCAGGATCCATATGGCCAGCAGGGAACACCTCCTCCCGGAAGTTACCCACCTCCCGCCGGCCCCCCGCAGGGCGGTAGCTACCCGCCTCCGCCACAGGGCGGGAACTTCCCGCCCCCTCAAGGTGGCAACTACCCGCCGCCCGGTGGATACCCGCCGCCTCCGCAGGGCGGCAACTTCCCGCCGCCTCCGCAGTTCAACGACCAAGGTGCGTACGGCGGAGGAAATCGACTGCCCTCGGGTGCTCAGCCGGGTGATCTGTGGATTCGACTCGGCGCCCGCATCATCGACGGAATCATCGTCGGCATCATCGCCGCGATTCTGGCTCTCTTGGTCAGTGACTCCGACAGCTTGATTCTGATCTCGGGACTGTTCTCGGGAATTCTGACCTTCGCTTACTTCATCGCAATGGAAGTAACGCAGGGTCGGACTTTGGGAAAGATGATTCTGGGCCTTTCAGTGCACGGTCCGGGCGGCGCACCTCGCCCCTCCGTCCAGCAGTCTGCGATTCGCAACGCCTTCACGTTGCTCTCGATCATTCCGATCATCGGCGGAATCCTCGCGCTGGTCGCCTACATCGTCATCGCGGTCACCATCAACAACAGCCCCACCAAGCAGGGCAAGCATGACGAGCTCGCTGGTGGGACTCAGGTAGTCAAGGGTTAGGTAGACATATATGACAACCGGTGGGCAAGACCCCAACCAGAACCCAGAAGACGGGAAGCAATTCCCACCCCAGGATCCGTACGGCCAGCAGGGAACACCCCCTCCGGGGAGTTATCCTCCACCGGCCGGTCCGCCGCAGGGTGGAAGTTATCCCCCGCCCGGCGGCTACCCGCCGCCCCCACAGGGCAACTTCCCTCCACCCCCGCAGGGTGGAAGCTATCCCCCTCCCGGCGGAAACTACCCGCCTCCCGGTGGGTACCCGCCTCCTCCCGGTGGTGGCAACTTCCCGCCTCCGCCCCCGAATGACTACGGCGCAGGCTTCGGCGCCCCCCAGCTTTCTGTGGGTGCGGCAATTTCCTACGGCTGGAACAAGTTCAAAGACAACGCACTGGTCTGGATCGGGATCTCGATCATCGCTTTTCTGATCGCCGGACTCATCCAGGGTGCTTTCAACGGCTTCGACTACACCAATACCGAATTCAGCGCGCTGTCGATCGTGGGTGGATTGGTCACCGCAATCGTCGGCTACATCATCCAAGCCGCATTCCTTCGTGGAGCGTTGAGCGAATTGGACGGAATCAAGCCGGCTTTCGGCACCTTCTTCCAATTCACGAACATCGGTGCAGTTGTTCTCGGCGGTTTCCTTGTCGCCGTCGCCACCTATGTCGGTTTGGTTCTGTGCATCATTCCCGGCATCATCGCGGCGTTCCTGCTCTACTACACGCTGACCTTCATCGTGGACAAGAATCAGGATGCGATTTCGGGCATCAAATCGAGCTACGCGTTGACCTCGTCGAACGTCGGAACGTTGATCCTGCTGGCGCTCGCTCTGATCGGTATCAACATCATCGGCGCACTGCTGTGCGGAATCGGTCTTCTCGTGACGGCGCCCGTCGCGCTGATCGCCAGTACCTACGCATACCGCGTGCTGACCGGCGGCCATGTAGCTGCCTGATCAGTTCGTTTGCATCATCGAAGGCCCTGCGGTTCCACGTGAAACCGCAGGGCCTTCGGTGTGTTCTGCGCAACTGGACGGTCGCCAACTCGCATCCGAGCGCCTTGTGGTGCTTGGATGACGGACGTGACAGCTCAGGATCAGCAAGACGAATCGACCCACGAAACCAAATTTGCGCACGTCAGCCGGGGTTATTACCCGACAATCGTCGCGCTCTTCACCGCAACGCTGCTGATCTCGAACGTGGCGGCGACAAAGGGGGTCGCCTTCTTTGCGGATTCCGACTTCTCGCTCGGTCCCTTGCAGATTCTGCCCATCATCACCGATGGTGGATTCTTCTTGTTCCCGCTTGCCTACGTCCTCGGTGACGTACTCAGCGAGGTGTACGGCTTCAAAGCGACCCGACGCGCGATCTACCTGGGCTTCGGCGCACTGATTCTTGCCGCCGCGTGCTTCTGGATCGCTGTGCAACTCCCGTCGGCAGAGTTCTACGAGAACCAGGCCGCCCTCGAAACCGTGGTCGGCGTCATTCCCCGGCTGCTGGTCGCAGGATTGGCCGCCTACCTCGTCGGCCAGCTGCTGAACTCCCTGGTCCTGGTCATGATGAAAAAGCGCATGCAGGAGAAGCACCTGTGGGCGCGGCTGATCGGCTCGACCGTCGTCGGCGAATTCGCCGACACCCTCATCTTCTGTTCCATCGCAGCCGGTGTCATCGGCATCAGTACGTGGGAAGACTTCATCAACTACGTGCTGGTCGGCTTCCTGTGGAAGACGCTTGTCGAGGTTCTGGTCATGCCGATCACCTACCGCGTCATCGCCTACGTGAAGAAGCGCGAACCGACCTACGTCTGAGGTGCAGGCGTCTTCGCCGCATAGAACTTTCCGAGCATGTCCGCTTTGAAGTCGTGGAAGTATCCGCCTTCGATGCTGGCTCGGATGTCGTCGACCAACTTCACGGTGAATCGCTCGTTGTGGATGGTGCACAGCGTCGACGCGAGCATTTCCTTCGCCTTGAACAGGTGATGGATGTACGCGCGGGTGTAATTGGCGCAGGTGTAGCAGTCGCACTCGTCGTCGATAGGCGTGAAGTCACGACGGAATCGGCTGGTATTGATGTTGAACCGGCCGGAGCGGACGTAGATCGCGGCATTGCGAGCAACACGCGACGGATTGACGCAGTCGAAAGTGTCCGCGCCGTTCTCGATTGCGACGAAGAAGTCGTCCGGTTCACTGATGCCGAGCATATGACGCGGCTTGGTCTCGGGTAGTTCCTCGTTACACCAACGCACAATTGTGCCGAGGTTCTGCTTCTCGAGGGCGCCGCCGATGCCGTACCCGTCGAAGCCGTATCCGTTCTCGCCTTCGATCGACTCGAGGCCACGGCAGGCTTGACGACGCAGATCTTCGTACTGCGCGCCTTGGATCACCCCGAAGAGAGCCTGATAGGGCTTCTCGGCGCGTTCAGCGGTGAGCTTCTCGTGCTCGTTGATGCAGCGGATCGCCCACGCCTGCGTGCGCTCGACCGATCGCTCCTGATAGCCGCGGGTGTTGAGCAACGTGGTGAGCTCGTCGAACGCGAACATGATGTCGGCACCCAGCTGATGCTGAATCTGCATCGACACCTCGGGGGTGAAGCGATGCTTGCTGCCGTCGAGGTGCGATTTGAACGTCACGCCCTCGTCGTCGACCGTCGCGAGACGCTCTTTGCCCTTTGCGATGACGTCGTCGGACTGCACGCCGACGGCCTCCATCGCGAGCACCTTCTTGAACCCGACGCCAAGGGACATCACCTGGAAGCCGCCGCTGTCGGTGAAGGTAGGCCCGTCCCAGTTCATGAACTTGCCCAGCCCGCCGGCCTCGTCGACGATGTCGGGTCCCGGCTGCAAGTACAGGTGGTACGCATTGGCGAGCAACGACTGCGCACCGAGTTCCTTCATGGACTCGGGCAGCACGGCCTTGACCGTGGCCTTGGTTCCGACGGCCACGAACGACGGCGTCGCGATATCACCGTGCGGTGTGTGGATGGTGCCGGTGCGTCCGAGCCGGTCCTCGAGCCTGGTCCCAATGGTGAAAATCGACTCGGGACGCTTGTCGACGGAGGGCGCGGGCGGTGTCGGTACTGCAGAAGTCACGGGCTCAATCCTGTCACAGGAGCAAATATCGCCGTGATCACAGCGAAGAAAGTTCCTACGCGATCAGCATCCGCATTGGTCTACTGACCGAACCCGAGCGGTACCGCCGCGTGAGGGTCCCCACCATACTTCCCACTACACATCCCCCGGCTCGACCGGTTTACCCCGCCAACCCGCTGACAGGAGCTCACTTGACGAGACAGACCGGCCAGACCTACAACTTCGTCACCGTCGACGTCACAGACTCGATTGCCACCGTGACTATCGACAAACCTCCAGCCAACGCATTCAACCCCAGCATGATCGCCGAGCTTCTGGAGATACTGCCGGTACTCGCGTCGGACCAGACCGTCCGCGTCATTGTCGTGACGGGCACTGGACGGTTCTTCGTCGCCGGTGCGGACATCACCGTGATGCGCGAGCTGACGGAAGAAACTCAGCGCGCGATGCGCCCGTGGGTCGACGTACAGCGGATCCTCGAGTCGGCTCCCAAACCTGTCGTCGCGAAGATCAACGGGCACGCACTCGGCGGCGGAGCAGAACTGACGTTGGCCTGCGACTTCCGCATCATGGCGCAGTCGGCGACCATCGGCTTCCCCGAGATCGGACTTGGGCTTTTTCCGGGTGCCGGTGGCAGCCAGCGACTTCCACGCCTCATCGGCGCTCACCGAGCCAAAGTGCTCATGATCGAAGGCAAGCGCCTCAGCGCCGAGCATGCACTCGATATCGGCCTGGTCGACACCGTCGTTGCGGACGCCGACCTCGATGCGCATTGCGCTGACCTCGCACGCGAACTCGCGACGAAACCCACTGCCACCATCGGAATGATCAAACGCATTGTCGACGAGGGCATGTCGTTGCCGCTCGATCAAGCGCTGGATCTCGAATTCGAGGCAGTGCTCGACCTGATCAAGACGGACGACGCTGCTGAGGGACTTCAGTCATTCCTCGACAAGCGGTCCCCCACCTTCACGGGACGCTGACAGCTCCCATTTACCGAGAGGCCATCATGCTCAACAAATTTCAGAAGAAATGGGTGGGCGCAGTCGCTTCTCTCGCCGCCCTGACGATCGCGGTCAGCGGATGCACCCGGCCCGCTACCGACAACTCCGCGGAAAGTGGTGGCCTGGTACGGATCGCGGTGGGTGTAGACCCGTCGTACGCCCCGATTTTCCTGGCCGACCACGAGGGCATGTTCGAGGCCGCCGGCCTCGACGTCCAGGTCATCCAGACGGAAGGCGGGGCGGCGGGCGCCCAGAACGTCGTAGCCGGAACTTCGGAACTCTCCGGCAATGCCGACTCGACGGCACTGTCCGTCATGGCCGCCAATCCGAGCCTGCGGGCGCTGGGCGTATTTCAGGAATCCGACCGATACTTCCAGGTTGTACTGAGGAATGGCGTCGAGCCGAAGTCGATCAAGACCATGGGCGTCTTCCCCGGCATCGGCCTCTACTTCACGAACCAGTACCTGGCCAGTCTCGGCATCGACCCCACGACGGTCACACTCGTGAGCACAAGCCCGCCCGAACAGCCTGCTTTGCTGGCGCGCGGTGACATCGACGGCTTCCTGTCCTTCGACCCCTGGGTGACGCAGAGTGTCAATACCGGCGGGCGCGTTGTTGCCACGACCGGCGACTTCGGCGCCAAGTACGCCCAATGGATCATCGCTTCGGACAACTGGTTGTCCGCGAACGAAGAAACCGCAGGCAAGGTGTTCAAGGTGATCTCGGAAGCGTCGGCAATCGTGAACTCGGATCCGGATCGGGCTGCAACCGCAATTGCCGCGTCTATCCAGATGGACCCGGCCGAGGCCGCAGACCGGGTGACCCAAATCGATTTCGGTGGACGCGGATTCACCGAGGACGACGTGGAGCGCGCAAACGAACTTGTTGCATTCTTCCGCGAGCAGGGCAAGATCTCCGCGGACATCGATCCGTCCGCTGTCCTCCTCTCGGGATGGTTCGAGCAGAACGCCGCCTGAGCGGAGAGTGAGAACGGGTCCGATGGGCAGACCGAAATCATGTCGCCCACCGGCCCGCAGAACTACGTTCGACACCAGTCGGTTCGGCGATATCTTTCGATTGAAACGGAGTAGTTGTGGTGCATCCCCCGGTACGGGTCGTAGAGATTTCCAGTCCGTTTGCGCGATTCGCCGGGCGCATCCTGGTCGGGCTGGGTTTCGAGGTCATTCTGGTAGAACCACCCACCGGTGACCCCAGTCGCACCGAGTCCCAGGGTGATTCGTACTTGCATTGGCATGCGGGCAAGAAGTCCGTTGTCCTCGATATCGACGACAGCAACGATCGCCTCGCTTTCGAAGCACTGCTGCGCAGTGCCGACGTCCTGCTCGACGGCAGCGCGACCGGCGCTCTACGCGACAACCGAGGATCTCTCGTTCACGTACGAGTGACACCCTTCGGCACAACCGGACCGCGAAGTGACTGGAAGGCAACAAATCTGACCGTCGCGGCACTCGGCGGGATGATGGCCCAGGTCGGCGATCCCGAGCACCCTCCACTGCTGCTCCCCGAACTCCAGGCTGAGCAGCTCGCCGGAATCAATGCCGCAATCGGCGTGCTTCTCGGACTGCGTTCGCGATCCAAGGGCCACAACCCGTTGCTGGAGATCAGCGCTCAGGAATGTGTTGCCGCCGCGCTGGAAGCGGGCACTCTTGCCTACATTCACGAGGACCGCGTACCACCGCGTCCGGGCCGGGTACATCCGCTCGTTCCGCACGGACTGTTCCAGGCCGCCGACGGTTATGTCGGTGGCGGCCTCGGCGGTAGCCCCCGCATGTGGGACGGCATGTTGGCCTGGCTGATCGACAACGATGCTCAGGACGATCTCGATCAACCGGAGTGGTCCGACGCGGTCTACCGAAAGACGCATCAGGAACACATTTTCGACGTTCTGTCCGCCTTCATCGCGAAGTGGCCGAAGGAAGAATTCGCGGTCAGCGCGCAGTCACGCAAGTTGCCGTGGGCAGCGGTCGACCGGCCCGAAGAACTGCTGCGTAACCCGCAACTCAACGACCGGGACTTCTTCACCGACGTGACCGGAGATCACGGTACCTACCGCGATCTCGGGTTCGGCTTCGCTTTCCCCGAAGGCCGGCGCATCGGAACGCTCGAGGCTGCCCGGTTGGGCCAGCATCAGGAACTCTTGAAGGCCACCTCGCCTGTGGCAGTGAACGAAACCCACGAGTTCAGCGGTGGCAGCACGCCCAGCCTCGAAGGTGTCCGCGTCCTGGATCTCACGTGGGTGTTGGCGGGCCCGTACGGCACCAGAATCCTTGCCGACCACGGTGCCGATGTCATCAAGGTCGAATCGATCGGACGCCCGGACCCGACTCGCTTTGCACCGTTCATGCATCTCTCGCGAGGACCGCACGACAATCCGAACACCAGCGGGTACTTCAACGACGTCAACCGCAACAAGCGCAGCATCACACTCGATACCCGATCCGCAGAGGGCCTTTCGGTACTGCGCGACCTGATCAGGAACTCCGACGTCGTGGTCGAGAATTTCAGCTCGTCGGTCATGGACAAGATGGGGCTCGGCTACGAACAACTCCGGGAGCTCAACCCGGACATCATCTACGTGTCGATGTCCGGGATGGGTCACACCGGTCCTCGCAAGGACTGGGTGTCGTATGCCGACATCGTTTCGGCCAATACCGGTTTGACCGCACTGACCGGCTGGAACGCCGATGACGTTGTCGGAGTCATCTACGGCCATGGCGACATCGTCGCCGGACTGCAAGCCGGCGTCGCGATGCTGGCAGCCCTCGACTACCGCGACCGGACCGGCCGGGGACAGCACGTAGACCTGTCACAACTCGAAGCCATGGCAGCGCACATGGGTACCAGCGTTCTCCGAGCCGCCCGGTCACAGTCCCCCGATCCGATCGGCAACAGCCATCACGAACTGACACCACACGGCGTGTACCCGTGCCTCGGCAGCGACCGGTGGTGCTCGATTGCCGTTCGCGATACCACGGAATGGAATGCATTGTGCCGCATCATCGAAGCAGAGAAATGGATCGGCAATCCTGACTTCGCGAGTGCAGAAAGCCGCCAAGCCGATCACCAACGTATCGACGACGCCATCGCCGACTGGACCAGGACTCTGTCACCCGAAACCGTCATGGAACGCTTGCAATCGGCGGGTATCGCGGCCGGCACCGTCCAGGACGGACGCGACCTGGTCGAGAGCGATCCACATCTTCGGGCACGCAGTTTCTATTCGGCACAGGAACATCCCCTCGCCGGAACATTCCTCCACGAAGGCATCCCCGTTCGCCGGAACTCCGAACCCGGCTCGATCCGACGCGCTGCGCCGGTGCTGGGCGCGGACACCGACGACGTCCTCGAGTCGGTGCTCGGATACAGCGACGAACTGATCGCCGGACTTCGCGACCAGTCGATCCTGTCCTGACCGCACTCATATTCAGTACATCCATTCACAGATCGCTCCTAGGAGACACAATGCGCGCGGCCCGACTCCATCAGTTCGGCACTTCACCGGTCATCGACGACATCGACATTCCCACACGTGAATCCGGTCAGACGCTCGTGCGCATCGACGCTGCCGCGCTCGGCCATCTCGACATCACCGTCGCGAGCGGAAACTTCGGAGTCAAGCCGAACCTGCCACATATCGGTGGAACAGACGGAGCGGCGACGGTAATCGAATCCGACACCTATGAGCCTGGCACCCGCCTTCTGGTCCGAGGCGGCGGAGTCGGCCTGTTCAAGAACGGTTGCTGGGCTGAGTATCTGGTAGCGGCAGACAAGGCGTTCACACCCTTTGATCCCGCACTGTCGCCGGCCGTCGCCGCAACCTTCTTCCTGCCCAGCACAACCGGCTATGTTGCCGTCAACGACATTGCAGCCGTCGCTCCCGGCGAACGAGTTGTTGTCGCCGGAGCATCCGGCGCTGTCGGATCGATGGCAGCACAGTTCGCTCTGCTTGCCGGAGCGTCCGAGGTAATCGGTGTTGTACCGCGCGAAGATCAGGCTGCCTTGCTTCCGGAGGGTGTGCGTCCCGTCGTCGGGCAAGGCGACGAACTTGCCGGGGTGCTGGGATCCGAGCCTTCCGTCGACGCCGTGATCGACACGCTTGGCGGCGACGGCTTGCCGCACCTTCTGGCGAGTGTTATCCCCGGTGGCCGGGTTGCCCTGATCGGATATACCTTGGGTAAGAGCCTCACCCTGGACTTGCCGAACTGGTTGCTCAGCGATGTCCGGATCCTGCCCGTCAACATGATTCGCAAGACTGCCCGGCAAGCCGAACTGGCACCTGAAATGATCCGGCTGCTCATCGAAGGCAAGATTTCCGTTGCAGTGCAGGAGTTTCCGCTGGATGACATCGCAACGGCACTGCAGTTGATGGGTGAGGGCAAGGTTGCCGGCCGGGCCGTCGTCGTACCCTGAGGGATACAATTACCCATGCCCCACGACGCACATGCCATTCCGCGCTCGCTTCCGGATTTGATCCGGAGGCGAGCTTTGGAGCGTCCGGAGCACCCGGCGCTCGTCGTCGACGGGATCACGGTCACCTACCGCGAATTGCGGGATCGTGCAGCGTCGATGGGGGCGGATCTCCGTAATCACGGTGTCGGCCGTGGGGAGCGCGTGGCGGCACTGTCCGGCAACAGGATCGAACTGGCAGACCTTGTTCTCGGATGCGCGTGGATCGGTGCGGTTGTCGTCCCACTCAATACGGCCCTCCGAGCCGACAGTGTTGCCAGCGCACTCGAACAGGCTGGTGTACAACGGATCCTGGTTTCACCCGAATACTCAGGCGCTGTAGCCGGATTCGACGGCACCGTGTGGGTCATGGGTGAACAGTGCGTCCCCACTGCCGGTTCGCATCCGGGCTGTGAGCCCGAGACCCTCGATCCGCTCGACCTGGCCGCGATACTCTTCACCTCCGGCACCACCGGTCTGCCCCGAGGCGTCCGATGCCCGCACGCGCAGTTCCTGCAGTGGGGCAAAGGCGTCGGCGCCTCACTCGGGCTCACCGGGGACGATGTGCTGTACAACTGCCTGCCGCTGTTTCACACCAATGCTCTCAATGCCTTTGTTCAGTCCCTTTGGGCCGGGTCTACTTTTTTCCTGGGACAACGCTTTTCGGTCCGCAATCATTGGCGCGAAGTTCGCGAGATCGGCGCAACTGTCGACTACCTGCTGGGTGCGATGGTGGCCATGTTGATGAACGCGGACCCATCGCCGCAAGACCGACAGCACAGCGTCCACGTGGCACTTGCCCCCGCAACGCCGGCTCATCTGATCGAACCGTTTGCCCAGAGATTCGGTGTAGAACTCGTGGACGGATTCGGAAGTACCGAAACCAATCTCGTGATCGGCACACTTCCGGGAGATCGGCGGGCCGGGTACATGGGGCGGGTGATGAGTGGCTACGACGCCGCAGTCGTCAACGACGGTACTGCTGCCGCAGACGGGGAGCCCGGCGAACTGGTGGTCCGCAGCACGATCCCCGGCGCCTGTTCACTGGGCTATCTGGGCGAGGAGATTCCGGCGACGGAGAGTTGGATACAGACCGGTGACAGGGTGATTCGGGAAGCAGACGGCTGGTTCCGATTTGTCGATCGCATCAAAGACGTGATTCGGCGCCGCGGTGAAAATATTTCCGGGGCCGAAGTGGAAACCGTTCTGGCGTTGCATCCGTCGGTCGGTCAGGTTGCCGTCTTCCCGGTACCGTCGGATCTGGCCGAGGACGACGTCATGGCAACTGTAATACTGCGCCCCGGAGTATCTTTCGACCCCATTTCGATTCTGGAGTTCTCCCAGCAACAGCTGCCGTACTTTGCACTTCCCCGGTACATCGACGTCGTGGACACGTTGCCACTCACCGAAACCGGCAAGGTACAGAAAGCAGTGCTACGTGAGAGGGGCGTCGGCCCACACACCTGGGACTGCGAGAAGAGCGTGTTCCGCGCCCGGCGATAGACCGCGCCTCGCTACTTGCCGCAACCGTTGAACGAACACATCACCGGACTGCAGATCGTGCGCAGAGCCAGCGGGTCGCTCGGCGAATGTGTGCACTTCATGGCATGAAGTTTTCGGGTGATTCCGGCGCCGGCAGTGCGCAGGGCCCCGGTGATGCGGCTGACGTTGAGGCGAGCCGTCGGCGCTGTCACAGACAACGCGCCGGCCAGAGTGCGCGGGCCGCTGAACACCGGCACTGCGACGCTCATGTACCCGAGCCGTGTCTCCTCGACCTCCACCGCGAGTTGTTCCTTACGCATCCGCTCGGTTTGCTGGCGCAGCACGCTGACGGACATCGTCGTTCGACTGGTCAAGGCGGTGAAACCCTGCTCGACTACCTCGTCGAAGACCGATTGCGGGGAGAAGGCAAGGATGATCTTGCCGGTGGCGGTGCAGTACAGCGGGAGCCGACCGGCCACCCGCGACTGCTGATTGAGCCCGCGGTGTCCGATGATCTTCTCGATGTAGAGGACGTCGATGCCGTCACGAACCGCAAAGTGAACCGTCTCCTGCGTCGCCAGCAGTAGGTCCTCCATGTACGGCAGCGCCGCGTCGCGCAGAATCCGCTGACGCGGCACCAATTGGCCCAGCTCGAACAATCGCAGGCCGAGCCGGTACTTGGTACCCGCGCGCTCGAGCAATCCCCACTCGACCAGCTCGCCGGCCAACCGGTGAACCGTCGCTTTCGCGACCCCACTGCGCCGGGTGAGCTCCGTCAGAGACAGGTCACTGTGGTCGGTGTCGAAAGCGTCCAAGATCATTCGAGCCTTGCCCAGGACCGAGGACAGTTCACCTGCAGGCTGCGATGCAGCGGTCGTTTCCGACGCGATGGGTAGTACGGATCCGAACCCGACGGATTGTTGTGGAGCGGCCATGAGTGTCCTCCTGAACGATCTGTGACAGCCTGCCGAGACCGAGTGCCACAACGACCGAGATCGGTCGGGGCCCTCGTTAGGTGCAGGTACTTCGAGACTGACACTATGGTGACGACACGATGAGACGCACGCCACACGGTCCGCTCAGTGAACCCGTCCCGCAGAGTTTACACGGGGCGCCTACCTGCGTAATTCTCCAGAAACATGCGGACGGCGGATGCAATCTGCGGAGCGTGCTCCTCGACGAGTGCGACGGTCCCCGATTCGACGATCTCCGTTTCCACCACTGCCGCACCCGTCAGGTGTGCACGCAACGGCGCAATGTTAGGCATCGAGAAGGGATCCTTCTGCGCGCCGATCAGCAAAACCGGCGCAGTCACCGAACCGACTCTCGCCTCCATGACGTAGCGGGCGCAGGCTTTGTGCCCCTCCGCCGGATCTACCCGGTAGGCAAGCGCGTCTCGGATGAACCTGTCGAGCAGTGCGGTGCCTGGTTCGGGGTAGTAGGGGCGACGCATCTCCCACAGCCTGGTGAGATGGCTACCGTCTGCGGCCCGGTCGACGCAGTCGATCCCACCGGGTCCCGAGTGCCCCTCGCGGTAGTTGCGGTCGGTCCACGGGCACGACGAGAGCACGGCAGCGTGCACCCTCTCGGGGCGTGATGCCGCCATCTCGAGCGCCACTGCCGCACCGGTGTGGTGACCGATGACCGTGACTCGATCGACGCCCAGGGTGTCGAGCAATTCCCACGCGCCTCGCGCATAGGTCTCGATGGTCTGCGGGCCGGGCACCGGAGCACTGTTGCCGTACCCCGGCATGTCCATCGCGACAACGCGGAAGTCGTCGGCAAGGAGTGGAATGAGCTCGCGGAACTCGTCCCACGACCGGGGCGCCTGATGAAGCAGGAGAATCGCCTCACCCGAACCTTGCTGCGCGTAATGCAATTGCCCGAAAGACGAATCCACGTATCCGAGTTGCAGGCCGCCAGCCATCAGAACGCCGCAACCATCGGGGTATCGACGCCGACGATGTCGATCTTTGCCGAACCACCCGGATTTCCGACGGGCTCGCTACGGGTAGGCAAGACCTCGAGGAAGAAGCGCTTGTTGTCTTCCTTGAAATCCGGGTCTGCTTTCCGGTCGACGGTGATCGCCTCCACCGGGCAGGCCAATTCGCAAGCGCCGCAATCGATGCATTCGTTCGGGTTGATGTAGAGCTTGCGATCACCCTCGTAGATGCAATCCACGGGGCATTCTTCCATGCACGATCGGTCCGTGTAGTCGATGCATGCTTCACCGATGACAAATGCCATTGCCTAGCTCTCCTGTTCGGTGGAGTGTCCAGGGAAGATTTCTGCTTCCGGATCCAGCACTGCCGCAGCGTTGTTCACCGCAGTCGCGGCCTCGCCGAAACCGACGGCGATCAAGCGGACCTTGCCGGGATAGTCCGTGATGTCCCCGGCGGCATACACACGCGGAACATTCGTCTCCATCCGTGTGTTCACCGCGATGTGGCGATTGTCGATCTCGATTCCCCACTCCATCATCGGACCGAGGTCGGCCGTGAATCCCAATGCAGCGATGACGGATTGAGCGGGCAGCGTGGACGTGCTCTTGTCTTGTTTGTGGGTGATGTCGACCTCGCCGATCCACCCGTTTCCACGTACCGCCGAGACATCGGCGTTGACGAGAACCTGGACACTGCTTTCCTGCACCTTGGCGACTGTGGATTTGTGCGCGCGGAAACGATCTCGCCGGTGAACCAGGGTGACGGACTTGGCAATCGGTTCCAGGTGAACGGCCCAGTCGAACGCGCTGTCGCCGCCACCGACGATGACAACGTCTTTCCCGGTGTGCGCCGACAAATCCGGGACGAAGTAACTCAGCCCCCGATCCATGAACTCCGAACCCTTCGCCAACGGACGCCGGGTGAAGGTTCCGATGCCGCCGGTGATGACAACCGCGCCGGCCACCACGACCTGGCCCGTGCTGGTGGTGATCCGCACCCGGCCGTCGTCGTCATGCGACAGCTCACGAGCCTGCATGCCCAGAAGGTACACCGGATCGAACGGGGCAGCCTGCGCCATCAAACCCTCGATCAGGTTGCGTCCCTTGACCGAAGGGAATCCTGCGATGTCGAGGATCGCCTTCTCCGGGTACATCGCACTAACCTGTCCCCCCGGTTCCGCAAGGGCATCGATCACGGCAACCGAGAGGCCGCGGAAGCCTGCGTAGTACGCGCCGTATAGCCCGGCGGGGCCGGCACCAATGATCAGAATATCGACGCCGATCTCGTTGTCGGTCGCCGTGGAAGACGTTGTGTTCACGCTCGATACGGTATTGCGCTGACGGACTCCCGCAAATGAAACCGGTCCGCTCAACAGACCTCGGTAACAGTTGCGGGACACCACGAAAAGGGCCCGCCGACCTCTCGGTCTACGGGCCCAATGCTCGCAAGAATTCAGTGCGCGAAGAATTCAGTGCGCGAATACCTCGGGTTCGTCTGCTGCGATCTTCTGGATGATGGTCGAGTACGCAAACCACCCCACCTTCTCGGTGCCGACTGCCTCGTAGGTCTGCGCCGCGATCTTCTCGTGCAGGACAACCGGATCACCGGCGGCTCGCGCCGTCAGCTCCGCCTGCATCGACCGCTCCATCGACACATACCACCACACTGCGCTCTCCACGGAAGTTCCGACGGTCAGATGACCGTGGTTGGTGAGGATCACGGCCTTGTTCGATCCGAGGGCATCCGCGATGCGAATCCCCTCCTCTTCGTCCAGCGCCACCCCGTGATACTCCTCGTAGATCGAGTGATCCTCGTGAAAGGCGCACGCGTCCTGAGTGATCGGCGCGAGGCGGGTGTGCAGCGAGGAGAACGCCTTACCGTTCAAACCGTGAGCGTGAACAGCTCCGATGACGTCGGGACGAGCCTCGTGAACCTTGCTGTGGATGACAAACGCTGCTCGGTTGAGCGGTCCGTCTCCGGAAATGACCGTGCCGTCCGACGCCACATGCAGCAATTCCTCCGGCTGAACCTGGGAGAAGTGCCGCCCGAACGGCGCAGTCCAGAAAGTCTCCGGATCCTCTGGGTCTCGGGCGGTGATATGTCCCGAGATTCCCTCGTCCAAACCGAATTTCGACAAAATCCGATACCCGCCGATGACAGCGGTCTTGCGACGACGCCGCTCACTCTCGATATCGGTGAACTCGGGCGGTCCCGGAATTCCGGCCTGCTCGGCAATGCTCAGCGGGTGATTCATGCTGCGCTCCTGACTATTTGACGCCGTAACGGGCGAGGTACCGCGAGGACAGAATGCGGAGAATCCGGTCGAAGATGAAGCCCATGATGCCCAGGACGATGATGCCGACGAACGTCCAGTCGATCCGGCCGTAGTTTCGAGCCTGCCAGATCATCGAACCGATACCCTGGTCGGCGGCGACGATCTCCGCCGACACGATGGTGAGGAAGCTGTTGCCCATCGCCAGGCGAGCGCCCGTGACGATGCCGGGGATCGACGACGGCAAGACCACCGTCTTCATGATCTGAAGTTTGTTGGCACCAAGATTTGCCGCTGCCTGCAGTTTGTTCTCGCTGATCGCTACAGTCGCGGCAATCGTGCTGACCGTGACGATGAATACCGAGGTGTAGAAGATCAGAACAACCTTCGACGTCTCACCGATGCCGAACCAGACGACGGCGAGAGTGACAAACGCAATAGGCGGAATGAACCGGAAGAACTCGATGTACGGATCGAGGAGCTGTCGCACGATGGAAATGCGGCCCATCAGAATTCCGACGGGAGCACCGATCACGACACCCAGGAACCAGCCGATGAGAATTCGCTGACCCGATGCGGTGATCGACGACCACAGAACGCCGCTCTCCCACAGTTCCTGTGCCGCCGACCATACTTCGGCCGGTGATGCAATGGTGGTCGGCCCGTACCACCACGCCAGGAACGACCAGATGCCCAAACCGATTGCCGCTGAGGCTGCATACATCAGCGTCGCTTTGACAATCTTGGATCGCCGCGCCGACGAACGCTTTTTTGTCTGCGCCACCTTCGCTGTTCTCACACCGGCTGAACCACCGGTCACTACAGCCGTCACAGCTCGTCCTCCTCAATGCCTTGGTTCCGCAGCGACGCAACCACTTCTGCCCGAATGTCGTCCCGCAGCTTCTCGTAGAGCTCGATCACCTCGGGATCGTTGCGGTCTCGCGGACGAGCCGCATTGACCTCGTAGACGCTCTTGATCCGGGCCCGCGGGCCGGCCGACATCACGATCACACGGTCAGCCAACGTCAGTGCCTCGTCGATATCGTGAGTCACGAATACCACGGTGCAGCGGGTGTGCCGCCAGATACGGTCGAGTTCGGTCTGCAGAACCTGACGAGTCTGAGCGTCCAACGCACCGAACGGCTCGTCCATGAGAACCAACGACGGCTGGTTGGCAAGAACTCGTGCGATCTGAACACGTTGCCGCATACCGCCGGACAGCTGCGAGGGGAACTTCGCACCCGCGTGGGGCAAGCCGACCATCGCGAGGTACTCGGCCGCGATACTCGCCTGCTCGCTGCGGTTCGCTCCACGCATCCTGGGGCCGTAGGCCACGTTCTGGCTCACGGTCATCCATTCGAACAACGCTTCGGAGCTCTGAAACACCATGCCGGCGTGGCGGTTACTGCCGGCGACGACATCTCCGTCGCACACGATCTCGCCGGCGCTGGGTTCCACGAAGCCGGCCATGGACGACAGCAGCGTCGACTTGCCGCAGCCACTCGGACCGAGCAGACAGACGAATTCACCTGGCTGCACGTGCATGTCGATTCCGGCGACGATCTCCGCCGCGCCGAAGCTGATTCCGAGGTCGACCACGTCGATGGCAACACCGGTGTTCTTCTTGCCGGGGCCGGCTGTCCCCGCGCTATTCGTCGAGCTGGTCGTTGAACCACTTGTTGCGATACTCACTGTGCACCATCCTTGTACCAATCCAGAAGCATTGCCGATTCGAGATCCGGCTGGTCGCTGAGAACACCGATCGACTTGTAGAAATCTACGATCGACTGAGCCGACTCGACATCCGCAGCTTCGAGATTCACCACGGCGAAGTCGATCTCGTCCACCGCGGCAATAGTCTGATCCTCGCTGACGTTCACAGCCGCCTTGGTCGCGGACGCTGCCACGCCCGGATCCGACTCGACCTTGCGCGTTGCCTCGTCGAGCACCTTCGCGACGGTTCGCGCTGTCTCTTCGTTGGACGACAACCACGGAGCCGTCGTGATCGCCCAATGATGATAGAACCAGCCGTAGTCTCCGGTTACTGCCACCACGTGGCCGGTTCCCTGATCCAGGGCGGTGGCCGGCCACGGCTCCCACAGGACAAACCCGTCGATGTCGCCGCGACTGAGCAGTGCGGGCATGTCCGTCGGGGTCGCCGAGATCATCTCGACCGAACCGGGGGCAATGGAGTTGGCAGCGAGGTACTTGTCCGTCGAAATCTGGCTGAGACCCGGGACGATGCCCATCTTCTTGATCGCAGCCGGTGAGTCGACACCGTTACGCAGCACGACCTTGATGTAGTCACCCGACGCCTCGTACGAGTACATCGCGCGCAACGACGGATTCTGACGCAACTGGGCGATCGTTGTCGTATCGGAGCTACCGGCGATCTGGACCTGCCCGGTCGAGAGTGCGTCGACGGCCTCGCCACCACGACCGAACTGGACGAGTTCGACGTCCAAACCGGCAGCGTCGAACATGCCTTCCTGATCCGCTACGAAGAACGGAGCGTAGGAAGCATCGATTCCGACTGCGATACGCAGTGGTCCACTTCCGGCGGAATCAGCTGTGCTTTGCGTCGCCGGGCGGCTGCATGCGCCGGTTGCAACGGTCAGCAGCAGCGCAGCCGAAACAAGAGCAGTCCTTCCAAACTTTGACAGCGAGGCCATCTACTCACACCTTTGTTTGTGATCTGTGCCGCAGTTGCGGGTCGTGGAGAGCAAACCTAGCTGTGTGTACCTACACCCGAGAACCAACCGGGTCCACCGTGCGGACCGGGGACAGGAACTTACCTCGGCGAAACACTGCACCTGGAGGAACGTGCGGACCGAAATACTTCGGTAACACGGCCCTCGATCACAATGTCCACCGAATCACAATGTCCACCGAATTGTCTGCGAGCGCAGCGCACTGGCGACATTCTGCGCCGTCATCGAATAGATCGACGCACGCGCTCCGGCGCTGCCGCCGGCGACGTGCGGGCTCAGGAGGGTCGAATCGAATCCACGGAGCGGGCTCGAAATCGGTAGTGGTTCAACGTCGAACACATCGAGGGCAGCGCCGCCGACATGCCTGGAACGCAAGGCACGCGCCAATGCCGCGTCGTCGACGACAGCGCCGCGCGCCACATTGACCACGATCGCTCCGGTGGGCAACTGCGCAACTCGATGGGAATTGATCAGTCCCCGAGTTGATTCCGTAAGCGGGACGGCCAGCACCAGGACATCCGCGAGAGGCAGTAACTCGTCGAGTGACACAAACGTCGCAGCCACAGTGTCACGCGGTCTCGAACGCGCGGTGACGTAGACGTCGCAACCGAAGGCGGCAAACAATTCTGCACACCGGCGGCCGATCGAACCGACACCTACGACGCCGACCCGGCGCTGCGCCAGATCGCGGCAATCGCGCGTCAGGATGGATTCCTGTGGCCATCGACCATCGGTAACCTCGTTGTGCGCCCAGAACATGTAGCGGCACAACACACCTGCCGCGAGCACTGCCCACTCCGCAACCGAATTCGCGTTTGCACCGGGAGTATTCGCCACCGGAACTCCGGCGGCGCGCCAGGCTTCGGCATCGATGAAATTGGTTCCGGCACCAGGCTGTTGGACGAGGAGCACATTCCGGCCGAGCTCTGCTTCCTCCTTGCCCAGTGGCAGATCACCACTCCAGTCCCCCACCACGACGTCGCATGTCGGCAACTCCGCACGGAGCGCCCCCGTGGTGCGCTCAGGTAATCGAACTACCTCCGCCTCACCCCTGACGGCGTCACGGATTGCGGTACCGAGTCCGTTGTCGGCGTCGGCCGTCAGCAGAAGTACTTTCTTCACGAGAACTCCTTCGCTGTAAGACGATGACTGTACCTTCGAAAACGCGGAAGCCGGCCTCCCAATCGAGAGACCGGCTCCATTACGCAGCAGTATATTTGGCAGGAACTTCTCAGATAGCTGCCTTCGCGCTGGCTGATGCCTTTGCCAAGAACTCGAGGCTCAGCGGGTTGTACTTCGCTGCCTGCTCGTGCTGCGGCCAGTGACCGCACTCCGAGTAGAGTTCGAGCTGAGCGCCCGGAATATCCTCGGCCATCTTCTTCGCTTCCGGAACATCACCGAACGGATTTTCCTGACCCCAGACCACAAGAGTCGGCGCCTTGATGAGTGCCATTCGATCCGGGCGCAGCAGGTTCCGCTGGCGAACCTCCATCTCCTGCAAGGAAAGGAGGTTGTGGATGTTGGCGACAAAATCAGGCTGATGGTAGATCCGGTGACGAGCCTGAACCAATTCCTCGGTTGCATCGGCGGGATCATGCATGAGCAACTGCATACGTGCGCGGGTCAATTCGATGTCGTCGCTCTGGACGGCCTTCGCGGTCGACGTCTTGATGCGCTCCATGACTACCGGGTTCGCGACTGTTCCGCCTGCTGCCAGCAACTGCAGCGACAGAACACGTTCGGGCTGCTCGCTGGCCAGGTAGGCAGCGACCCAACCACCGAGGCTTTCACCCACCAAGTGCACACGGTCCAGTCCGACCGCGTCGAGGTAGTTCACCAAATGCTCGACGTAGCGCGGAATCTCGTACGGGTAGTCAGGCTTGCCGGTGTAACCATGGCCGAGCATGTCGATCGCGTGAACCTGGTAAGACTCGGCGTGCGGTGCAATATTGCGTGCAAATGCCTCGAGGTGTCCGCTGGTGCCGTGCAGGAAGATCACGGCCTCGTCACCGGATCCTGCCTGCAGAGAGCGCGTGGGCACACCGCCGGCGTCGACGGTCGTCAACTCGAAATCGAGCCCGGCAAGTTCGTTCCAGATTGTCATCAGAGAAACTTCCTTTACTGAAGGTGCAGATTATGTTGTTGCGCTGTCTGTTCCAGCTGGATCGAGAATCGTGACACCCATACCGGTGAGCCACTCGGGAATCGCTTCGTAGGCAAGGCGTTCACCCGGAACGTAGTCGAGCATCGCGGCCATCATGAGCCAGGTCCGCAACTCCTGCGCACCGTTGCCCGCCTCGTCTTCGATCTGCTGCGTCGTGAACTCGGCAAGCTCACTTGCCTTGCCGCTGGCAAACAGATCAAGAATTCGGTCATCGAACTCCGGAGTGATCGCGGCATCGGCTGCGCGGATGATCTGGCGTCGCCGGACGTCGTAGTCGGACCAGTTCTCCCGGCCGTCCAGCCAGGCTTGAACCATGAAATCCTCGTCCTCACCGTGCGGATCACGCCAGTCCGGCCAGGGCAGACGATGAGACAATCCGCCGGACGCGATCACCACGACCCGGGTATCCGCCGGATACGACGCAACGGCATCCCGCAGGGCCTTCGCCACTTCCTCACATCGCTTGAACGTCGGGAGGGGCGGCGCGAATACGTTGACCACCAACGGAACTATCGGAACATCGATTCCGTCGAGAAGGTACTGAATCGCGTGAGACTGACCATGATCGATCTGCAATCGCGCCGAGTAGGCAAGATCGAACCGGCCACCTTCGATCAGCTCGTTTGCAAGGTGCCTGGCGAACTCCACGTCGACCCGTTGCGGCCCCTTGGGTGTTCCTGACTCGCCACTGGAAATGCACTCTCCGACGCCGAGAGTGAACGCCGGAATCAGATCCAGCCAGAAACCGCGAAAGTGGTTGGAGCCGAGAATCAAGACAACATCGGGTTTCGACGCCGCGATCTTCTCCCGGCTCAGATACAGCGCGTCCCGGAAGCGTTCGGCCTCCGCCTTGTGCGTCGTCTCTTCCCAATGGGTGTTCATCAAGGTGCTGTGGGAGGCACCGATACCCAGAACTATCTTCGCCATCAGTCGATTCCTACTTCCTCGAGCGAGCGGGTGACGGTGTCGAGGACCACTCGGATCAGATACTTCGTAAATCTCTCCGCCGCAGCGAGATCCACAGTGTTCATCCCCATCGCGAAGTCCACCTCGAAGGGTGCGTCGACCACCTTGGGCATACCCACCCGAATCGTCGGGATGCCGCGGCTGCGCAGGATGTTTGCGTCGGTGGCTCCACTGGCGTCGAAGAAGTCCTGATGCGGCTCTCCTTCGGCAGCCTCCCACGCGTCGACTGCGGCGCGGCGCAACCACATTCGAGGGTCGGAACCCTCACCGGGGATGGCAAGAACCTGTTCGACGTCGATCTGTAGATCCAGCGATTGTGCGATCTCCGCCACGACAGCTTTGAGTTCACGCTTGGCTGCGGTGGGCGTCGTCCGCGGGCTGAGCCGCAGATCAACGGTAAGGCGCACCTGCTCGGGGGTGAACGACGCTGTTCGCTCCCACCCGCCGCGGATGTTGGCGACGATCCCCTGGGGCGCAACCAAACCGTCCTGATGCGCCGCCGAGTACTTCGGGAACCATTCCTCCAACTTGGCGACCACCTCGCCGGCGGCGGTAATCGCGTTGCGGTACGGCAACCGGTGGCGCGAGCCGACGTAGGTGTGCAGACCGTGCACCGTGATCTCGAACCAGGCCAGGCCCACTTCTTCCCAGGAAACCGTCCAGCCGGGCTTGGCGATCAGCGCGCAGTCCGCCCACACTCCCTGTTCCAGGAGGAACGAGCAGCCGACGCCCTGGCCGGTGTTGTGTCGGGGGTTTCCGACACCGGGCCGGGCATTGGTCGGCATACCGCCGGCGCCGAATCCGAGTACCAGGTCACCGCGGAGCGGAATGCCAGCTGCGGCAATTGCTTCGGCCGCTGCGACGATGCAGACGGCGTGGCCTTTGGGGTTCGACGCACCTAATCCGATCACGTAGTTCTCGTCGAACTGGGCGTGCGGCGTCAGATCCGCTCGCAGCTCGTTTCCCACCCACGGCAGGTCTTCCGCCGGATCGCCCGTCGTGACGGTGTCGATCGGCGCATACAGCAACAGGTCCGGTCCGGACCCGTCACCGCGGAGCCTTCCCCACGAGTTCGCTTGCCGATCATCGAGATCCATTGTGTGGGCCTCGATGCCCGACGCTGCCAGGACCGCCGTGATGTGGCGGGCCAGCGGTGCTTCGTCACCCGTCGGACTGGGAATGTTCACCACCGAAGTGGCGAGATCTCGCAATCGCGCACGATCGACATGGGCGTAGGCTCGCTCGACCCATTCCCGGCGCTCGTCGCCTAGGCCTGCGAGAGCGTCGGCCCTCGCAGTGGTCATGGATTGACCTGATGTACCTGAGTATTGCTGCGCTCGCCGGCCAGCTGCCACAGCTTGGGAATTGCCACTGCAACAGCGGCACCGATAGCGACAGCCGTCAGAATCTTGAACATGTATCTCTCCTATTCGCTGGTGCCGGTGGGAATCTGAGCGTCGGCGACAGGGGCCGAGCGGGACGTTGGCGTCCGGCGCTCTCGGGTGGGCCTGACCGGCGCCTTGGGGGTGTGCTTGGCCGCGTCGGCGATCTTCTCGGCGTACTCTTCCTCTGCCAGATTTCGCCACGTCGTCAGCGACACGTCCGGTCGGTACAGCTTCTCCGGCGGCGCGTCGGTGACCTCGACCATCCACGCATCCTGACCCGAGAACTGACCGTGGAACAGCCAGCGGATCGCGCCGAGGTACTTGGCGTAGAAGCCCAATTTTGCTGCGCCGGAGACGAAGTTGACCATGAGGCCGACGTACTTGTGGTTGTCTTCGTCCACCGGGACGTAGAACTCGTAGTGAATGAACTTGGGGTACGCGATGCGCAGGACACCCGGCATGGACAGTGAAGCAAAACCGGGGAAGTTCTGAGCTGCGATCACAGGATTGACATCCAGGCCGGCGCCGACGTTTCCGATCTGCGAAATCTGGGTCTCGTCCGGCTTCTTCTTCCACCACCGCTTGTTCGTCCAGGTTCCCACGCCCGGGAATTCCGCCTCCCAGTACACCTCTTCCTGCACGCGGTAGATCCAGCGTCCCTCCGGAACGATGCTCGTGATGTTCCACGTGGGCATCGGCTTGAACAGACGCCACAATGCGGTGCGGTGCAGGTACTTCGCATGTCCCTCGTCGAAACCGTTCTCACATGCGAAGCGCCAGTTGCCTTCTCGGGGCTGAATCCGACCACCGACGATACCCTTGTTCTCCACCAGCTCACGCGGCAACTGGTCGTCGATGGACGGCGCCGGCTCGTTGGCGATCGGGATGTACACCCACACCAGACCGAGTCGCTCCTCGATCGCATAGGTCTGGACGTTCAGCTTGCCGCAGATCTTGGAATCCGGACCGTCGGTGATGACCGCGGCCAGCTTGCCGTCGGTGAGCCGGTACGTCCAGCCGTGGTACGGGCAGCTGACGGTTCCCGGGAACTGCTGATCGCCCTCGGACAACGGAACGCCGCGGTGCGGGCACCGATCGTGCAGGGCATATGCCTTGCCTGCGTCGCGGATGATCGCCAGCTTTTCACCACAGATGGTGAAGCTCTTGGGGTCTTTGGTGATGTGGTTCGACCACGTGACCGGGTACCAGTAACCGCGGTATCCGCTGCCGGCTGCGTTGTAACCCGGCCATGCCGTCCAATCCTGCCGACCGGCCGCTCGTGGCCGCTCGGGCAGCGCGAACGTGGCTTCCGACGCCTCGACACCAGTCATGTGAAGTCCTCTCGACACTGAACAGTTGAATGAAACAGATCTTGGGTGAGATTGCGGTCTACGCCAATGGATTCGGTTCGCTCAGCAGACCCGGACCACCACAGCGGTTCCGACGGCACACAGCACGCCATTGTCCGAATGCTCCCGCATTGCCAAAGTTAGTTGGTCACTGTCGATTTGGGACACTTCACCCGACACCTCGAGTGTGGTTCCGACGGGCGCGGGCGCACGATTCTGCCAGGAGACGGACACAACTCCTTCGTATCCACCGGCAAAGTGTGACGCGGCACGAAAGAACAGCGTGCCCTGCAACTGGGCCATGACCACCGGTGCGGACAACCCCTCCGTCTGCGCATAGGAGGCGTCGTAGTGAATACGGTGCGAATTGTGCGTCGACGCCCCGAATCGAAGGATCCGAACCGGATCGCAGACCAAGGTCACCGATTCGATCGGCGTGCCCACGACTACTGTTTCGGTCATCGGACGATGAACTTCTCGACGACCTCGGCAAATGCGCCGGACTGCGCACCCCGGTAAGTCTTGGTGACCGAGAGCAGCAGAAACTCGTCCGGAGCCCGGCCCTTGGTCGTCACGGTATCGAGTACTCGCCCTACGACGACAGCCTCACCCAGCGGGGCCGGTCGCAAGAAAGTCACACTCTGCCCGCCGGCCATCAAGCGCACGTCGATACCGTCTGTGCCCGGCACTTCGTCACGGAACATGCCGTCTGCTCGGTACTCTCGATCGGAGCCACCTTGCGGTCCTCGCAAAAGCGAAGGCAGATACATCGGATGGACGGCAAATGCCGGGTGCTCCGGGTCGAGAAACCGGGGGTCCGTCTCGGCGGTGGCAACCGCAAACGCAACCGACTCCGCCGGACGCACCGTTCCCAACTCTCGCGTTTCCCGCGTACCGATCATCGCCTCCGCGCGATCACGCGCGTGCTCGAGTTCTGTTCTCATGCCAGCACGCTAGGCATTCGGAAGTCTCACAGCCACGAACCGGGTTCGCCTGCCGGACCGCGATACTTCCCATACCGCTCACCTCGAGGTCAGGTATAGCCATGGCTGATCAACCGAAGAGCTTGTACGCCAAAGCAGATGGCGTCACATTCCATTACTACGACCTCGGCGAGGGCGACCCCACGATTTTCCTGCACGGAGGCGGCCCCGGCTGCACTGCGTGGTCCGACTTCGGGCCGGTGGCACCGCTCTTCGCCTCGGATCGACGAGCGATTCTCGTTGATCTGCTGCAATACGGTCGGTCCGACAAGTGCACCATCGCCGGCCCAATGTGGGACTTCCACGCCGCCAAGATGGTTGCCCTGCTCGACGAACTCGGAATCGAACGCGCAGACTTCGTCTGCAACTCGTGGGGCGGCACCATAGCGCTCAATCTTGCGGCAAAGTACCCGGAACGCGTTCGCTCCCTGGTGATCACGGGCAGCATGCCCGTCTTCTACGGTCCACTCGCGCCGCTCCCCGAGGATGGCCGGCGTGGCCGCAACGCCCGCGACCTCTACTACGGCGGCACCGGCCCCACCCTCGAAAAACTCCGCACCTTGATCACCAGTCTCGAATGGTTCGACGGATCGAAGTTGCCCGCCGAAACCCTCCAGATGCGATACGAGCAAAGTCTCGACCCCGAAGAAATGGCCCTGGCTGCCTCGGCGGACTCACCTCGTGGCGATTGGCAGGATCTCACAGCTGAACTCGGCCAGATCCAGGCGCCGACGCTCTTCGCCTGGGGCATGCACGACGCATTCCTCACCCCGGACTACCCGCTCATGCTGGCGCGGATGATTCCCCATGGCCATCTCTACATCATGGACAAGGCGTCGCATCATCTTCAGGAAGAACGACCATACGACTACTACAGTGTAGTTTCGGGTTTCCTTGACCAACAGCACAACTGAACGAACGGTGATCGCCCCGACGGGCGGTGCACGGATCCGATTGGTACTGCTTCTCGGAATTCTCACCGCCCTCGGGCCGTTCACCGTCGACATGTATCTTCCTGCGCTGCCACAGATCACGCAGGAATTCGGCACGTCGGACACGATGGTTCAGCTGACCCTGACGGGCACACTGCTGGGTCTGGCTTTCGGCCAGTTGCTCATCGGCCCACTGTCCGACATCTACGGACGTCGACGTCCCCTGCTCGTGGGCACAGTAATTCACGTCGGCGCGTCGTTGGCCTGCTTCTTTGCTCCGTCCATCGAAGTCCTCACTGCGCTGCGAACCCTTCAAGGTTTCGGCGCCGCCGCGACGGGCGTGATCGCGATGGCAATCGTTCGTGATCTATTCACCGGACACGATGCGGCAGTTGTACTTTCGCGGCTGATGTTGGTCATGGGCGTAGCGCCCATCCTGGCCCCCTCCATCGGCGGGGCACTGATGTCCGTAACACAGTGGCGCGGAGTCTTTCTCGCTCTCTTCATCCTGGGCATCGCGATGATCGCACTCGCGGCAGTATCGCTGCCGGAAACACTTCCACCCGAGAATCGGTCGGGCAAGGGCATCGGCGCCATCGCGCGAAACTACATTGCGCTCGGCAAGGATGCCCACTTCATGGTGTTGGTGCTCGTGTGCGGTCTCGGCCGCGGCGTTTTGTGGTCGTACATCGCCGCGTCGTCCTACGTGATGCAGGAACAGTTCGGACTGAGCGCCACCGCATACGGATTTGCCTTTGCCGGCGGCGCCGTCGTTTTGATCGGTTCGTCCCAGCTCAACGTCGTGCTTCTCGGCCGGTGGTCGCCGAATTCCATCACGATCTGGGCAATGTGGGGCAGTAGTGCCGTCGGCGCTGCATTTGTTGTTGTTGCCGCCACCGACTCGTGGGGATTCGTCGGGTTTGCCGTCCCCATCCTGCTGATGCTCTGCGCAACGGGTTTTGTCATGCCCAACGCACCGGCGGTTGCACTGTCCCGTCACGGAGAAGCCGCAGGCTCAGCAGCCGCGCTGATCGGATTTGCGCAGTTCGGCGCTGCCGCTGTGGTTGCGCCCATCGTCGGCCTTCTCGGCAACACCAGTCTTGCCGTGGCCATCTCCATGACCGGGGCTTCGGTTCTCGGCGTGATCGCGCTGCTCTGCGTGCGTCGATAAAACGGTTATGCCGAGCGTTCGAGAACCGATACCTTCCGGCTGATCCCTTCGGCCGCCGCGCGCAACGGTTCGGCAAAACGCTCGGTATCCATTCGATACCGCGGACTCGACACACCGATCGCGGCAACTGCTTCACCAAGTCCACCGAAGATCGGGGCAGCGATACTCGATGTTCCCAGGCGAACCTCTTCGGTCTCGACCGCCAACTGCTGCGAACGAACAGCGTCGAGTTGCCTACGTAACCCGTCTTCCGAGTTCACCGTCCGATCGGTGAACTCGACAAATCCGTTGCCTGTCACCGCTCGAAAAACGGAATCCGGTGAGTACGCGAGTATCGCTTTGCCGGTTGCCGTGGCATACATCGGCAGCCGGCCAGCCACCCGCGACGGCAGGTCCACCCCGTGATGACCGGAGATCTTGTCGATGTACAGAACATCGAGGCCGTCGCGAATCGCGAGGTGAACCGTCTCCCGGGTCGCCGCGTGAAGATCCTGCACATACGTCAAGGACACCTCGCGCAGAATACGTTGACGAGGAACCAACTGCCCCAGTTCGAAGAGCCGTAACCCCAACCTGTACTTGGTTCCGACCCGTTCCAGTAGACCAAGAGACACCAGTTCACCGGCTATTCGATGCACCGTCGCCTTCGCAACACCACTCCGATTCGCAAGTTCGGTCAGCGACAGCGCACCCGAATCCGCATCGAAGGAATCGAGTATCAGGCGCGCTTTCCCCAGCAACGAATGCATCGCCGAGCGCCTCCAGTACACAGAATGTGGTCCACCCAGCGGACCAAGTCTGCTCCAGTCTACTGAGGCATCAGATCTCCGCGCCCACGAATTGGCTGTTGTACAGACGGAAGTACGCGCCGCGGGATTCGAGCAGAGCCTCATGGCTCCCCTGCTCCACGATGCGGCCTTCCTCCATCACCACGATCAGGTTCGCATCACGAATTGTCGAAAGACGGTGCGCGATGACAAAGCTGGTGCGGTCGTTGCGCAGAACCGCGGTGGCGCTCTGGACCAGCAGTTCGGTGCGTGTGTCCACCGAACTGGTCGCCTCGTCGAGGATCAGGATGGACGGCTGCGAGATGAAGGCGCGGGCGATAGTGATGAGCTGCTTCTCGCCTGCACTGACGTTGCTGCCTTCCTCGTCGATGACCGTGTCGTAACCCTCAGGCAGAGAGTGCACGAACTTGTCGACGTAGCTCATCTCGGCCGCACGACGAATCTCCTCGTCGGTGGCACCAGGCTTGCCGTAGGCGATGTTCTCGCGGATGGTTCCACCTAACAGCCACGCGTCCTGCAGAACCATGCCGATCCGTGAGCGCAGATCGTCTCGCGTCATGTCGGCGATGTCGATGCCGTCCAAAGTGATTCGGCCCGAATTGAGTTCGTAGAACCGCAGGATGAGGTTGACGAGGGTGGTCTTGCCGGCGCCGGTGGGTCCGACGATCGCAACCATCTGGCCCGGCTCGGCAGTCAGGGACAGGTCCTCGATCAGCGGCTGTTCCGGCTTGTAACTGAAGGTGACGTTCTCGAACTTGACGCGACCCTTGTCGACCGTGGGCGACTTCGCACTCTTCGGGTCCTCCGACTGCTCCTCTTGGTCGAGCAGCGCGAAGACCCGCTCGGCCGAAGCGACGCCGGACTGCAGCAGATTTGTCATCGACGCGATCTGCGTGAGCGGCTGGGTGAACTGACGCGAGTACTGGATGAACGCCTGCACGTCGCCGAGCGTCATCGTTCCGGATGCGACGCGCATACCACCCACCACTGCGATGGCAACGTAATTGAGGTTGCCGAGGAACATCACGGCCGGCATGACCAGACCGGAGATGAACTGCGCCTTGAAGCTCGACTCGTACAGATCCTCGTTCTGCTTGCGAAAGCGCTCTTCGACCTCGTGCTGGCGGCCGAACACCTTGACCAACTCGTGACCGCTGAAGGCTTCCTCGACCTGTGCATTGATTCCGCCGGTGCTCTTCCACTGCGCGACGAAGTGCTTCTGCGAACGTTTCGCGATGAACGCCGTGACCATGATCGACAGCGGAACAGTTGCCACTGCAATCAGGGCGAGCAACGGTGAGATCCACAGCATCATCACCAGAATGCCCAGGACGGTCATCACCGACATGACCAACTGGCTGAGCGTCTGCTGCAAGCTCTGCGCGACATTGTCGATGTCATTGGTCACGCGCGAGAGTACGTCACCGCGGGCATGGGTATCGAAGTACCGCAAGGGAAGTCGATGAATCTTCTGTTCGACGTCCTCACGCAGCCGGCGAACGGTCCGTTGCACCACGATGTTGAGGAGATACGCCTGCAGCCAACTGAACAGCGACGCGCAGACGAACAGCAGCAGCACGATCATCAAGACCTTGCCGACGGCGTCGAAATCGATTCCGGTTCCGGGCACAACGGCCATGCCGGACACCATGTCGGCGAGTTGACCCTGCCCCGAAGCGCGCAATCCTTCGACAGCCTGTTCCTTTGTCGTCCCCGGCTGGAGTTGCTTACTGACGATGCCGTCGAAGATCAGATTGGTGGCGTTTCCCAGGATCTTCGGCGCGATCGAGGAAAGTACGACGCTTGCCGTCACCAAAGCGAAGATCAGGATGACGATCGGCTTGTCCGGGCTCAAGCGACCGAGGAGACGCTTGAGCGAAGGGCCGAAGTTCATGGCCTTCTTGGTGGGATCGCCGCCGCCGGGCGGGCCGATGGGAGGCGAGGAAGTCGGTCGATTACTCATGATGCGTCCTGTACGGCTAGCTGAGAGGCGACGATTTCGCCGTAGGTGGGACAACTGACCACGAGTTCGTCGTGCGTGCCGATCCCCACGATGGCGCCGTCGTCGAGCACGATGATCTGATCGGCCTCGACGATAGTGGAGATACGCTGCGCGACAACGACTATGCAGGCGTCTTGCGTGACCGGCCGGAGCGCCGCACGCAGCCTTGCGTCCGTAGTGAGGTCGAGTGCCGAGAAGGAATCGTCGAACAGATAGATCTGCGGCTTACGCACCAACGCTCTGGCGATGGCGAGTCTCTGACGCTGACCGCCCGATACCGTCGTACCGCCTTGTGCCACCGGTGTGTCCAGGCCTTCTGGCATGGCGCGGACGAAGTCGGCAGCTTGGGCGATCTCGAGGCACTCCCACAGCCATTCGTCGGTAGCTTCGGGGTTTCCGTAGCGGAGATTGGTGGCGACAGTGCCGGAGAACAGATACGGCTTCTGCGGGACCAGACCGATCACCGAGCAGAGCAGCTCAGTGTCGATGTCGCGGACGTCGACTCCTCCCACCGATACCGACCCGGAGGTGGAGTCGATCAAACGCGGAATCAGGTTGAGCAGAGTGGTCTTTCCCGACCCGGTGCCGCCGATGATCGCCGTCGTCTTGCCTGGTTCGGCGCGGAAGGTGATGTCGCGCAACACTGGCTCCTCGGCTCCGGGGAACTGGAACTGAGCTCCACGAAGCTCGACGACGCCCGGGTCCTTCAACTCCAGGACAGGATTCTCGGGCGGAATCACCGAGGAATCGGTGTCGAGTACCTCGGAGATACGTTCGGCGCACACCGACGCACGCGGCAGCATCACCGCCATGAAGGTGGCCATCATGACGGCCATCAGGATCTGCATGATGTAGCTGAGCATCGCGGTGAGCGAGCCGATCTGCATCGAGCCCTCGTTGATCTGATGGCCACCGAACCAGATGACCGCGACGCTGGTGACATTGCTGATCAGCATCACGAGCGGGAACATCAGTGCCATGAGGCGGCCGACGCCGAGTGCAGTCTCCGTCAGTTCGCGGTTGGCGTCGCCGAAACGCTCTACCTCGTACGGTTCCCGTACAAACGCTCGGACGACGCGGATGCCCGTGATCTGTTCGCGAAGAACACGGTTGACGGCGTCGAGGCGGCCCTGCATGACCCGGAATCCGGGGACCATCCGGGCAATCAGGAAACCCATCGAGACCACGAGGAGCGGGACGCTGATCCCGAGGATCCAGGAAAGATTCAGGTCCTGGCGCAGAGCCATGATGATGCCGCCGATACACATGATCGGCGCCATGACGAGGATGGTGCAACTCATCACGACCATCATCTGTACTTGCTGGACGTCGTTGGTGTTGCGGGTGATCAGCGAAGGCGCACCGAAGTGCCCGACTTCCCTGGCCGAGAACGTCCCGACCTGATGCAGCACCGACGCTCGGAGGTCGCGCCCGACGCCCATGGCGACTCGTGCTCCGAAGAAGACGGCACCCACCGAGCACAGGATCTGCGTCAGCGTGACCATCAGCATCATCCCGCCGGTGGAGAGGATGTAGCCGGTGTCGCCTTTGGTCACGCCGTTGTCGATGATGTCGGCGTTGAGACTCGGAAGGTAAAGGGCCGCCATAGTCGAAATAAACTGCAGGACGACAACGCCCGTGAGTTCACCCCGGTACGGCGTCAGATAAGTGCGCAGCAGCCTGATCAGCATAGTGAGCGAAGGTTACCAATCCTGGCCGACATGTGCCGCTGGATATTTCGATACACAAAAACAGCTGTGCGCCTTTATTAACCTCGTCACGCAGGGCCTTGCTGAGCTTCTCACCCTCGATGTCGACGTTCGGCAGAATCTTGTCCAGCCACTTCGGCAGCCACCACGCCTTGTCGCCGAGCAGTGCCATGACGGACGGGATGATCACCATGCGCACGATGAAGGCGTCGAAGAACACCGCCGCGGCGAGCGCGAATCCGATCGACTTGATGAACGAGTTCGGTTCTGCGATGAAGGCACCGAACACGGAGATCATGATGACCGCGGCCGCACTGACCACGCGGGCACCGTGGTTGAAGCCGATTGTCACGGCCTCCTTCGCGCTCGCACCGTGGACGTACTCCTCACGCATACGCGTCACGAGGAACACCTGGTAGTCCATCGCCAACCCGAACACCACGCCGATCAGGAAGATCGGCATGAAACTCACGAGCGGTTGCGGGTTCGAGATGATGCCCAACCAACCGTGCTGGAAGATCGCCACCGTCGCACCGAATGTCGCGAGCACGCTGAGCAGGAAGCCGAGCGTCGCGGTCAGCGGAACCAGGATCGAGCGGAACACCAAGAGCAACAAGATGAATGCAAGGCCGACCACTACGGCAAGGTAGGGCACCAATGCATCCTTCAGCGTGTCCGAGACGTCGCCTTCGAGTGCGGTCTGACCGGTGATGCCGTAGCTGACGCCGATCGAATCGTTGAGTCCCGCTTCTGCTCCGCGGAGGCTGCCCACCAGATCCATCGTGGCCGGATCGGTCGGTCCGCTCTTCGGAGTGATCAGTACCTGCGCGGTGTTGCCGGCCTCGTTGACTCCGACGACCTGTGCGTTCTGGACGTCACCGAAGCTCGAGATGGTCGAGACGACCTCCGCAAAGGCCTCCCCGGCGGGGACGCTGGCATCCTTGGCGTCGACAACCGCGATCAGCGGTCCGTTGCGGCCGTCACCGAAGCCCTCGTCGATCAGGTCGTACGCCTGACGCGCACTGGTCGCCGGGTCACCGGTGGCCTCCGACGGCAATGCCAGGCTCAATCCCGTTGCGGGCAGAGCCAATGCGCCCAGAAGAACTACTCCACCGATCAGCGGCACGAGCGGACGACGAACGACGGCGGTGATGAAGCGCAGAGCCAGCTTCGGCTTGCCTGAATCATTGTTTTCGGACTCCTCCGCACGCTTGCTGAGGAAGGGAATCTTGCCGGCAAAAGCCTTGCGTCCGAACATACCCAGGATCGCGGGCAGCAAGGTCAATGCGATCAGTACCGCGATCAGCACGGTGAAGGCCGCTGCCGCACCCATGTCCGAGAGGAACGGGATGCCGACGACACGCAAGGCAACGAGCGCGATGATGACTGTCAAACCGGCGAATACCACTGCGGAACCGGCAGTTCCGACGGCGCGACCTGCTGCTTCGGCACGGTTGTCGGTGAGGGTGAGCTCATGCCTGAACCTGGACATGATGAACAGCGAGTAGTCGATCGCCACGGCCAGACCGATCATGATCGCCAGCGTCGGAGTCATCGAACTGAGATCCATGAATCCGGTGGCAACCGTGATTCCAAGGCTGCCGATAGCGATACCGATGATCGCGGTCAGGAGCGGAAGCCCCGCGGCCACAAGCGAACCGAACGTGATGGCCAGAACGACAGCGGCAACGGCGATACCGATCAGCTCGGTGACACCACCGGGCATCTCCGCTTCCTGAGCAGCAGAACCACTGACCTGGACGTTGAGTCCCTCGGCCCGACCGACATCGGCTGCGGAGTTGATCGAATCACGCAACGCCTGATCGAGATCGGCGAAGTCACCGCTGAACGGAACCTCGACGTACCCGACCGTGCCGTCGGCACTGAGCGGCGACAACGCGCGCGCGTCGTCCACGGCCTGCGTCTCGGAAGTTCCAGCCGCAGCAGCCTTTTCCTTGAACATCGCAACCATGGAGTCGTTGCCGGTAACCGGATTGACCAACGCCTTCGCGGCCTGTTCCGGAGTGGCAGTCGCCGGGTCCACCTTGGCGGAGTCGGCGACCTTGTCGATGCCACGAATACTCGCGAGCATGTCGTCCATGGCCTTGACGTTCGCCGGATCGGCCAGCGTCGTGCCCGCCGGAGCTTGCACTACGTATCGCGCGCTCAGCGAATCCATCGGGTTGGGCGCGTCGGGAAAACGCTCCGCCATCAGGTCTTGCGCCTGCTGTGCCGGGGTTCCCGGAATGGAGAACGAATCCTTGGTGGGGCCGGACAGAGTGGCTGCCCCGACGCCCATCAGGACCAGGATTATCAGCCAAACGCTGAGGACCGCGCCTTTTCGCCGGTAGGCGAACTTGCCGATCCGATAAAGATAGGTGGCCACGACGGGCTCCTTGCTGTTTCGGTGCGTGTACGTGGACAGGTATTACGTGTGGGGCTCAGAGACGGGACATCTCAGGGACGCGACATCTCAGGGGCGGGCGGCGGCGCGGGCAATCCGGCACGAATCTGCCGAAAAGCGTCGTGAACCAACTCCTCCGGACTGGAAGCCTCCGACTTTCCGCCAGTCCAGACGTCGATCACCGATTTAGCGGCTCCGCCCACCGCTCCCAGGAGGAGCGTCGGGTACAGGTCCTTCTCGGCGTCGGTACCGGTGCGTTCCGCCAATGCCTGAACGACTGCACGGTTGATCCGCTGATGCATGTCTGCGGCATCCCGGTAGAGCGCGGGACTCGAATCCGACAGCAGCCAGATACTTGCCTTCTCACTCCCACTCGGACCTGAGTCGTTCACGATTTCGACCACAAGTTCTTCGAGGACGTCGAGAATTGGTTCGTCCGCGGGCCGCGACGCAAGCGCCTCGATCCACAGGTTCACCGATTCCTCGAAACTGGCGAGCACTGCCTCCTCCTTGCTGGAGAAGTAGTTGTGGAACGTCCTCGTCGACACTCCGGCCTCGGAGGCGATCGCGTCAGCGGTGACGCATTCGATCCCCAGCGCACGAGCGAGCCGTGCTGCCGCGCCACTGAGTGCGGCACGGGTTGCTGCCTTCTTGCGGTCGCGAAGGCCTTGTTCGATGATCACTCCAACACGGTACCCAACTTGCAGAGCTCTGCAACTTTGCAGAGGTCTGCAATATTGTGCGATCGAACACACAGCGCGGAAACTCGAGGCGTACCTCACACTCACGCACGGCAAATGCCTGAACAGCGCGACAGAGAGAGTTGTGAGCAGCTCCACGGCGTGACGCCCACTGCCAAGTTGACGCGTGAATCAACATGGCCTGACATACTTTGCGGTGAATTAACCGCAATGTGCTCGGCGAAGGAATCTGATGGACCCGCTCCTGCATACCTGGCCGGTTTCGTCCACGGTAATGCTGTGGGGATCGAAGTCCGGACGAGGCTCCGTACTACGTCTCGTCCGTCTGACCATCGGATTCTGCTCACTCAATTTCTCGATCGTGGCGTTCCTGTTTCTCCTCAGCGGAGAGGGCCCGGACGGACCGTTTGCGCGCAGTTGGCTCGTCGGCATTGCGACCGTCAACCTGATCCCCACGATTCTCTGGTTTGTCGGCCGAATCAGAGGTTCACGCATGCTCAAGCTCTACGGTCTGTGGGCGGATCTCGGAACGGCCTCGATTCTCATCACCTTCAACAGCCATAACGCCGCCCTTTTCGGCGCGGCACTCTTTGTGGCCACCGGCGCCTACTTCACCTATTTTCTCGACCGCCACTGGCTGGCATTCCACCTCGCCTTTGCCACGACGTTTGTCATCGCCCTGACCGTGCTCGGCCTGACGAACGGCGACTACTCGGCAACCAGCGTGATTGCACGCACCGACGTCGTACTGTGTGCCGTGATCTTCATTCCGGCCACCATTCAATTCACCTGGCGGCAATTACTCTCGCGCGCAACGGGATCCAAGGTGGATGCACTCACCGGACTCCTGAACCGGCGAGGGCTGTGGGACATGTCGGAGCGTATCTGGTCGGTCGCGTCGGCAAATCGTGCCGACATTGCTGTTGCCGTCGTCGACATCGACAAGTTCAAGGCTGTGAACGACACCTTCGGTCACGAAGTCGGTGACGCCGTCATCATCCGGACAGGAACGCGCCTGCAGGAGCATGTGAACGGTTTCGGCTACGCCGCGCGCACCGGCGGCGAGGAGTTCACCGTTGTGATGATCGGCACCCCGTACGGACTTCGCAAAAGAATCGCGACACTGCCCAAAGCCGTCGTGAACGCTTCCGACGACCCCTTGGCCACGGTCAGCGTCGGAGCAGCGACGCTACCTTTCATCCCGCATCAGGAAGAGTTCGACTACAACGAGTTCTCCCGAGCAATCGTTGCGGCCGATCATCTGATGTACGACGCAAAATCCGCGGGAGGCAACACTGCGAACACTGCTCCTATGACTGTTCCACGTCGACGGGCACCCTGAAACCGGGCTGTATCAGCGCCGATTCCACGCCTCGGGATCTGCCGTCAGTTCGTGAATGAACTCGGGCAACTCTCCACCTGCAACATCGGTGAGTGTGACATTTTCGAGCACAGCACGGAGGTTGACGCGCACTGCAATCCACACCTCCTTGAGGGGCGTCGCCGGCCCCCCGTAGTCGACGTCTTCCGGTCGCTGACCCCGAATCGAAGCAAGCGGTCCTTCGACGGCTCGTATGACGTCTGCAATCGTGATCTCGTCCGCGGACCGAGCGAGCCAGTATCCCCCGTCCGGGCCTCGACGGCTGTTGACCAAGCCGCCGCGCCGCAGGTCCGAGAGCACCGCTTCCAGGAACTTGTGGGGTATGACCTGGGATTTGGCGAGAAACTCGGCCTTGGCCGGGTCAGGACCTACTGCCGCGAGCTCGACCAGAGTCCGCACGGCGTAGTCCACCTTCGCGGTGATATGCACCGGCAATTCCTACCATCGTTCTATGAATAGTCGCAACAAACCTGCGAGTTCTTCGCCGCAAAGGGTTCCGTGACGTTACATTTTGATGCATGATGTAACGATCGAAGCTAGAGAACAGGACAAATCGCGTGTGGGAAACCCTTCTCGAATCATGGAAGTCACTTCTCGAACCGCTCCATGATCCAGTCACGCTCGCAATCCCCGCGTTTGTCATCTTCCTGGCAATCGAATGGTTCGCGGCCCGCGCTCTCGAGGATCATCCCGACGACGCCGACGGACGCGCACGACCCGCGGAAGGCGGCTACCGAAGCGTCGACGCCAGAACCAGCGTTCTGCTCGGACTCGTGTCGATCGCAACGAGCACCTTCTGGAAAGTGCTGGCGCTGATCGGCTATTCCGCAATCTGGGTGTACCTCGCTCCGTGGCACCTCTCGCCGACGGCCTGGTACACCTGGGTGATCCTGCTGCTCGGAATCGACGTCCTCTATTACGCGTATCACCGCATCGCGCACCGAGTTCGAGTCATCTGGGCCACACACCAGGCTCACCATTCGAGTGAGTACTTCAACTTCAGCACCGCACTGCGGCAGAAGTGGAACAACAGCGGTGAGATCATCATGTGGTTGCCGTTGCCGTTCCTCGGGATTCCGCCGTGGATGGTGTTCGTCGGCTTCTCCGTCAGCCTCGTCTACCAGTTCTTCGTCCACACCGAACGTGTCGGAAAACTCTGGCGGCCCATCGAATTCATCTTCAACACGCCGTCGCACCATCGCGTCCACCACGGGTCCGACGCCGAGTACCTCGACCGCAACTACGCCGGAATCCTCATCATCTGGGACCGGATGTTCGGAACATTCGCAGCCGAAACCCACCGGCCCACCTACGGACTCACGACGCCGGTCGGAACGTACAACATCTGGAAGCTCCAAACACGCGAATACGCTGCCATCGCTCGCGACTGGAAAGCGTCGAAGTCGTGGCGCCAGCGCGCAGGCTACGTGTTCGGCCCACCCGGCTGGGCACCCAAAGCCGAGGTTACTTCAACAGAATCCACAGCCCCGTCGCACTGAGCAGGAGCAGGGCGACCGCGAGAGCTGCACCCATACCCAAAGCTGGCGTTGCCTTTTCGGCTGAGAACTGGGCCAACCGCCTGGGCCGCGACCGACGTTCGTAGACCGTCACCGCCACGACAAGCACGGCAGCGAGGGACGGGCCGATCAGTGCTAGCGAACCGAACGGCGGCAACCATCTCAAACAGGCGGCAGACAAGCCGAGGATCGACAGACTCGTCCGTACGAACGAGAGCGATGTGCGCTCGGACTGCAAGCCCTTGTCCGGAGGCTTGACACCTTCCGACGGTTCCAGCGCGGTCAATCAGTTCACGACCTCGACCACCAGGACGGTCGCGCAGATCACCAGCAAGATGCCGACCACCGGCGCCATCAGCGGTACCGGCAACGAGCGCTCAGCACGCAGTGCTCGCTCGGCGCTGATCCAGTGAACAAAAGAAGTGATGGCGATCAGAGCGCCGCCGACGAGTAACAACGCTGCCAAGCCGGCACGAACCGTCGGGTTGAGAATGTCGCCGCCGAACGCTTCGAGTCCGACGCCCGACGCGACAAAGGCCGTCGCCGTGCGGATCCAGGCCAGATACGTCCGCTCATTGGCGAGAGTGAACCGTGGATCGGGGTCTTCACCCGTTCGGAACGGTCTCCACCGGGGCATCACCTGTTCATTCCGTCCGGGCAGAAATCACACACTGCCTTCGGAACGGACAACAAGAAAGGAAGGTCATGTCCTTAATCTTCCCTGCCCGCCCCGAAGCAGTGCGAATCGGGTAGACGTAATTCAGCTCGCGGCGAGTGAGACGAGGAAGTCCACCGATCCACTGGCGTCGACGGTGACAAAACCGAGGGACGGGGGTTCAACTCCGAAATCGGTCCAGGTGACCGGAATCGAGCCCGATGCGATCAGCGAATCACCCGAATGCAGCACGGTCATGTCGACCGACACCGGCTTGGACTGACCTTTGAGAGTCAAGGTGCCAGACACCGTGACCGTCGCCGTTGTTCCGTCCGTCGGCACAGCAGCCAAGTCCACCGGCGAGTCGATCGTGAACGTCGCCGTCGGATACGTGCTGGTATCCATCACATTGCCCGTGAACTGGCCGTCGCGCCGATCCGAGTCGGTCTTGATGCTTGCCACCTGCACCGTCACTTCGCCTGAAGTGAGCTTTTCACCCTCGACAACCGCGTTTCCGCTCACCTCGCCCGTGGTTCCGACGACGGTCACACTCGATCCGTTCAGAATCTCGTGCACGGTGTATCCCGCTGCCGTCTGGTTGTCCCCCTGCCCGGCGACGACGGTCCACTGCCCGTCGATCGATCCGGACGCCGCTTCTGCGCCCTGAGTGGATACCACGGCCGCCGGCGCATCGTCTTCAGCGATGAATTTCCCGTACGCCCACGGCCCCACAAGCAGGGCGAGTACGACCACAACTACTGCTCCGCCGATCCACCAGATCTTTTTCATGGGTTCGACGATAGTTGCAGCTTCAACGATTGTCAGGACTTACGACCTGGGAGAACCCTGTGAAAGCGCTCCACGAACACCGAAAGCGGGCACACCCGCAGCCATTAGTAATCATTTGGTAAAGTGGTTTTGCATTCCGGCCCCCAGCCTGGAGTGCCTGGGCCGTGCGCATCGAATCATGCATCGATCCCGATGCGCACGGTCTGCCCGAAACACGAATCACACCGATCGGGGGGGCTCGCAATGGCGGACCTGACGCTCCTGACCGACGACGAGTTACGCGAGCGTCGGATCGCCCTCAGTCGATCCCTCACTACCGCAGCAGATTTGATCCCTACCCCGCCACCCTCGTTCTTCGAGAAGCTGAAGCAGGACATCGATGCCGCCGCTGCAGAGTGGATCGCTCGCCGCTCCTGAACTTCGTCAACCTGTGAATGTCCACCGGAGGACGGCCCCTCCCCCATAAGACTTAGTGCGGCTTCCGATCTCCTCCGAAGTCCAGCGCTGTCCTCGTCCGAATGGCGGACTGGCCGGTCGTCCGATGGTCCAGTCGGAGCGTGTCCGTCCTGACGGTCGTCAGCGCTCGCACGCCAGGTTTACCATACAAAAAAGCTCCCCACCTGCGTGAACAGGTGGGGAGCTTTGGCGGTGGCGGAGGGATTTGAACCCTCGGACGGGGGTTACCCGTCACACGCTTTCGAGGCGTGCTCCTTAGGCCGCTCGGACACGCCACCGTTGGTGACTTTACCGGATGGAGTGCCCGTGGCCGAAATCGCCAGGTGGAGCGGTATTACGTGAGCTTGTCCTTGATGCTGGATGCGGCGTCCTTGACCTTCTCGCCGGCATCCTTGACGGCCGATTTCACCTGGTCGCCTTTACCTTCGTTTTCGAGGTCCCGGTCACCGGTAGCGCTGCCAGCAGCTTCCTTGGCCTTGCCCCCGAGGTCTTCGGCCTTGTTCTGAGCCTTGTCTGCGATTCCCATGAGTACTCCTCTGTGAACGCGAACGAATCGCCTTCCGACGATCCGCCGATGCCCTGACGGCATCTGCCTCCACCATGCCCTCGATTGCTGGATCCGGCTACCCGAGTGTGCGATCACTCTCGATGGGGAATACCGATTTCAGGCCCGCTGCTCGCGGAAGAAATCTTCCAAAAGCCCAGCGCATTCGTCCTCGAGGACCCCGCCGCGCACCTGCGGCCGATAGGTCAATCTTTTATCTCGAACTACGTCCCATAATGATCCGACGGCTCCGGTTTTCGGCTCCCACGCCCCGAAAACAACCCGAGAAACCCGGGCGAGGACCAGAGCGCCAGCACACATCGTGCATGGCTCGAGGGTGACGGCCAGCGTCGCACCTTCCAGGCGCCAGCCGTCACCGTAGATTCTTGCGGCAGCGCGCAACGCCAGGATTTCGGCGTGCGCGGTCGGATCGGACGACGCTTCCCGGGCATTGGCGGCCCGAGCAACTTCGACGCCGTCTGCGTCGAACACCACTGCCCCGACCGGGACGTCTGCGTCGGAGGCGGAACGTGCGGCCACGATGGCCGCACGGATCATGCGCTGATCGTCAGCGAGAGTCATCTAACGCGGGAGCTTGTCGAGCGCTGCGCCGAACTCGGACGCGAACCCGAGTCGCTGCGCGATCATCCCCAACTGCTCGTCCGGATAAAGGTCGGTCTCGGCCGCGATGACAGCGAGCACGGGTTCCGGCAGGCCCAGATCGGCCAGGACGGACAGGTCGCCCTCTTCCCAGGGTTCGACATCGTCGAGGTCGTCCGGGTCGATGTCGGGGATCTCGATGTGCAAGGCGTCGAGGACGTCAGCTGCGATGTCGTAGTCGATGGCGGCGGTCGCGTCGGAAATCAGCAATTGCGTGCCCGACGGCGCCGGACGCAACACGATGAAGAACTCGTCGTCGACGTCGAGAAGACCGAAGACGGCACCCGAACTTCGCAGCTCACGCAGCTGCGTTTCGGCGGCCGAGAGCGAGGTCAACGCGTCGGGCGTCAGTGCCTTGACCGTCCAACGCCCCTCTTCACGGACCACCGCGACACCGAAGCCTTCAAGCTCCTCCGACTGGTTCGAAGAGGCGCTCTTGTTACCCGCGCGCTGTGCACCCATGGCGCAACGGTAGCCCGCCTGGTGCCAGTGAGTGAAGTCCGAGCATCGATGTGCCAACCTGAACTCGTGTCTGCGATCGATTCCGCCCCACCAGTCTGCGTTCTCGGCCTCGGATTGATCGGCGGTTCGCTACTTCGCGCCGCCGTCCGATCCGGCCGTCAGGCGTGGGGTTACAACCGTTCCAGCGAGTCCGCCGACGCGGCCCGAGCCGACGGTTTCGACGCCGACACCGATCTGGTTTCAGTGCTGCAGAGAGCGAACGAGAGCGGTGCGATCATTGTGATCGCCGTGCCGATGCCTGCCGTCGACGCCACCTTGGAGGCAATCGCCGCGCATGCGCCGAACAATCCGATCACCGACGTCGTCAGCGTCAAGGGCGAAGTGAAGGCCGCGGTCGAACGAGCGGGCTTGAGCGCCAAGTTCGTGGGCGGTCATCCGATGGCGGGGACGTCAGCTTCGGGTTGGGCGGTCGGGGATGCCGATCTGTTCGTCGACGCGGTGTGGGTCGTTGCCACCGACGAAGGCGTCGATGCAGACGTGTGGTCGCAGGTCGCCGACCTTGCACTCGACTGCGGCTCGGTGGTCGTGCCGGCCGAATCTCTCGAGCACGATCGAGCAGTCGCGCGTATCTCTCACCTGCCCCACCTACTGGCGGAAACACTCGCGATCACCGGAGCTGCCGGCGGCGAACTGGCCCTTGGGCTGGCCGCCGGGTCATTTCGCGACGGCACCCGCGTAGCCGGGAGCGCTCCTGGCCTGGTGCGGGCGATGTGCGAGGGCAACCGTGACGCCCTGCTGGTCGCGCTGGACGAAGCGCTCGACCTTTTGCAGGGTGCACGCACCGATCTGCTCGACAACGGCTCCACGGCACGATTGGTGGACGCAGGGTTCGCTGCGCGCGGCGCTTACGAGTCGCACGAGCGTTGGGACATCGAAGACCTTCGGGTCGGAGAACCCGACTGGATCGAGCGGATGCGGGACGCCGGTCGACGCGGTGGTGTCATCCGGCGATCCGAAACCTAGAAGTACGAAACCTAGATTCGAGTTGCCAGACCCGGGTAGTCGAGGACGAAGCCTTCGGTATCGACGGCCAGCGTCGAGCTGGACACCGGGGACAGCACACTGATTCCGTCGGTGCCACTGCTGTAGGTGATGGTCGCACCCTCGACGCGCAGGTCGAGAAGGTTGACGTAGACGACCGGGACCTCGGCGTCTTCGATGTCGTTCTGCAAGCCGACGCGGCGGATGGGCAGCGTGTTGAAGAACGGGCTGAGGATCACGTCGACATCGAGTGCGCCATCGAACGCCGAGCGCTGGTGACTGGCGCCGTTCTCGACCATCCAGGTGCCTTCTTCGTCCCGGCTGATCGACATCTGACGCTCACCGGCGGCCAGGGCGGTCCGCACCGACAGCCTGCGGGTGATGCCGGCCTCGTCGGTGACCAGGTCGTATGACGCACTGAATGCCGGGTGCTCACTGCAGGCTCCACCGATGATCCGGCCGGAAGCCTTGATGCGATTTCCGTTCAGCTGCACACGAACAGACTCCATACGAGGAGCGTTGTGGGCCTGCCAGGTCAATACCGCGGGCCAGGACGCGTCACCGGAAGGTTGGATGCTCACCCGACCACGGTAATGGACGAACGGGCGCGGAGCACCGCTGGTTCGGGTTATTGCTTCGATCAGGGACCTTTTAGGGACTTCGATCGGCCCCGAAGATCTCGATGTAAGGCGTTTCACAACGGTTCTTCCGTAAGGAGCACCCCGCAGACCGAATAGTTGGCAAACGGTGTCGGAGTTCTCGAGTACCGTGCTTCTAGGTCGGTTCGTGAGGAAGGGTGCTGTGACGTCGTCGCGGAGCATGGTGGGTTTGTTTGCCGGTATCGGCGGGCTCGAGTTGGGGCTCTCGGAACATGGGTGGAACACCGAACTGCTGTGTGAAATCGATCCGGGCGCCCAGGCAGTTCTCCGTTCGCGATTCGCCGACGTGCCGTTGCACGGCGACGTCACCAAACTGCGCGCGCTGCCCAGCGACATCGAATTGGTGGCCGCCGGTTTCCCCTGCCAGGACCTCTCTCAAGCCGGCAAAACAGCAGGCATCACCGGCGCACGCTCAGGCCTGGTGGACGAGGTGTTCCGTCTGGTCAAGCGCAAGAAAGGCCCGCGCTGGCTGTTGATCGAGAACGTTCCGTTCATGCTGCAACTCGGCAAGGGCGCTGCCATGCGGCACATCACCGACGCTCTCGAAGACCTCGGATACACCTGGGCATACCGGGTGGTGGACGCCCGTGCCTTCGGACTCCCCCAGCGCCGCCAGCGCGTCATCATGCTTGCCTCGCGCACGGACGATCCTCGCGAAATCCTGTTCGGCCAGGACGCTGGCGAGCGCCTGGGAGGTGATCCCGCGGACTACCCCTGCGGCTTCTACTGGACCGAAGGCACCCGCGGACTCGGGTGGGCCGTCAATGCGGTGCCGACGCTCAAGGGCGGCTCGTCCGTCGGCATCCCCAGCCAGCCGGCGGTCCGGTTGCCGTCCGGTGAGATCGTCACTCCCGGCCTCGTCGACGCCGAACGCCTGCAGGGTTTCGATCCCGACTGGACGCTGCCGTCCGTCGAGGTTCCTGGGCTTCGCCACAGCCACCGATGGAAGCTCGTCGGCAATGCCGTGAGCGTGCGGATGGCATCGTGGGTCGGTGGCCGGCTGAACGATCCCATCGAATACGACGCCGCCGGCGAGACGCCACTCGAACCGGGCGACGCGTGGCCGAGTGCGGCGTGGGGCCGTAACCGCCAAGCCTTCCGCGTCCATACCTCGACCTGGCCGGTCCAGTACGACTACGAGGATCTGAGTGGCTTCCTCGAGGACACGCGGTTGCTGTCGGCGCGGGCCACAGCCGGCTTCCTCAAGCGCGCACGCATGGGCAATCTTCGGTTCATCCCCGGTTTCATCGAGGACGTCGAAAGCCATCTCGAGCGGATGGGCGGATACCCCGAGGCCGCGGCATGACGGAATCACTGTTCCCCGAACCTGAAACGCTATTCCCCGAACCGCTGTTTTCCGAGCCGGAACACGAACCACTGTGGAGCGCACTGCAACTCGCGGGCGACAAGCCTCCGGCCGACGCCGATCGCGGCGAGAAGAAGAACTACGCCCAGCGACTCTCCAATCAACTGGCACAGACGGTGGCCGACGCTCTGCGTCCGCTGTATCCCAACATCACCCCGACAGCGTCCGGCGAAGGCCAGGAGGCAACCGTTGATGTCGCCAAGGGCCGAAAGCGCTTGGACGTCAAGGCACTCGACCCCACTCTCGGCCTGATCCTCTGCGTCTCCATCAAGACGTACAACTTCCAGGACTACAGTCCCCGCAGCGGAAAACTTGGACGGTGGACCAAGAACATCGTCCGCAACGACCACGAATTGCGTGGCGAGGCAATGGTTCTGCATCAGCGTCAGCCGTACAGCGTGTTGGTCGCCGTCATGTTCGAGCCGTACGCCACGTGCGACGACGGCGACCCGACCAAGACCAGCGACACCGGCAAATCCTCTTTTGCACACCACGTCACGACGCTCTCGAAGCGCTCGGGCCGGGGCAAGCGCGCGGTGGTCGGCGTTCCAGGAAAGGCCTGGGTGGATCTCGGCGCCGAGGACACCCGCTACGACCTCTTCGAGAAGGTCTACATCGGACTCTACGAACCCGATGGCGCGGTTCGGTTCTTCGACGTCGACGAGCCGCCGCCGCGCAACGGCCGGCCCACCGAAGCTCAGACGCTCTCGTTCACCGACTTCGTGACCGTCGTGCACGGTGAAGTGGAGCGTCGCAACAGGTTTGCGCCCACCTGGTCCGATCCCGAAGACAGCGACGATTCCGACGGCTGAGGGAACCACGGTGCCTGCGACGGATCCTGCCACCAGCGCTCGGATGAGCGCTCAGCGTCGGCGCGACACCAAACCTGAAATTGCACTTCGACGCGAGCTTCATCGGCGCGGACTCCGGTACTTCGTGGACCGGGCGCCTGTCAAAGGTGTTCGCCGACGCGCTGATCTGGTGTTTCCGCGCCGCAAAGTCGCGGTGTTCGTGGACGGATGCTTCTGGCACAGCTGCCCGCAGCATGCGACGTTTCCCAAGAACAACGCGCAGTGGTGGACGGACAAGTTGGCCGCCAACGTGGTTCGAGACCGCGACACCGATGCACGTCTGGCAGAGCAGGGTTGGACCGTCATCCGCATCTGGGAGCACGAAGATCCGCTGGTAGCAGCCGAACGCGTCCAGAAAGCCCTGCTCGGTCCGTAAGCTCGATTTCGTGAAGGAACGCAACATTGCGCGGTGGGGTTTGGTGGCTGCGCTGGCTCTGGGCGGAATCGTCTACTCGTCGTGGATTCTCGAATTTTTCCTCGACACCGGCCTCGACCCGGTGACATCGTTCCTCAGCGAACTCGATGCCGAGAACCAGAAATACCGTGACGTCTTCGGCAATGCCGACGTCCTGTCCGCGATCTTGATGTTGATCTCCGGAGCGCTGGGTCTGCTGATCACGCCCAGGCGCAGGCTCTACGTCACGGGCTGGATTGCACTTGCAGTGTTCGGCATCGCCACAATCGCCGACGCGTCGTTCCCTCTCGAATGCTCGGGCGAGGGTTGCCCGTCGAGCGCACCCGACGGTCTACTTCCGCAGCTCCACCATGTTCACGCATTGACGAGCAGCGTGGCGGTGTTCGCGATCTTCACCGCGATGATCGCATTCACCGTGGGAGCGTTCAGGTATCGCGAACACCGGTCGTTGCGTACGACCGGCCTGACCATTTTGATCCTGACTTCCCTTGCGACGGTGTGGATGTTGACGACCAACAGCATCGAAGTCTCCGGCGGCGGTAATCTCGGACTGGGTATCGCTCAACGCGCACAGGTGCTGGGGATGTCGTTGTGGTTGTGCACCCTGGCATTTGCGATGTCGAGGCCGCCATCCACCGGGCTCCCGGCGTCGCCACGCTGACAGGTTTTCCGGCAAGCGATTCGGGCGATCCTGGAACTACAACTGAAAATGGCTGCCCCGAACTAGCGAAGGTGTGCCCATGTCTCTCGCGTCGTCGTTCTTCGCCCATCCACACCAGGCGTTCACTGCCGGTTTCTACCGCAACGAGTCCTTCGACTTCGAGCTACGAGTCGTTCTCGGGCAAGCCACCTACGGCGCGGCAGATACCGGCGAAGTGCTCTCGGCCATCGCTCATGTCGGCGAGAAAGACCTCGAGGGCTGGTATGAGGCCTGGTTCGACCTCGGCACACGAGTATTCGGGCAGGCCGATGAGGCGGCCGAGGCCGGGCATTCACGAAGCGCGTCCAACGCGTACCTGCGGGCGGCGTCGTACTTCGGTGTGGCGATCAACGCCGTCGACGGTCTCAGCGACGATTCGGTTCTGGTCCCCACTTTCAAACGTCACCGACAGGCGTGGGACCGCTTCGTCGACACCACCGCCCAGCCCGTCGAACGCGTCCGGATCCCTTACGAGGACACCTACTTGCCCGGGTACTTCTTCCGGCCACCCGGCGACGTGCGACGGCCGACGTTGATCATGGTGAACGGTAGCGACGGCCCGATCAGCGGACTGTGGGGCAGCGGCGGCGCCGGGGCCCTCGAGCGGGGCTACAACGTGTTGATGTTCGACGGTCCCGGTCAGCAGTCGATGCTCTTCGAGCGCAACATCCCGTTCCGTCACGACTGGGAATCCGTCATCACGCCCGTCGTCGACTATCTCGTGGACCGGCCGGACGTCGATGCGTCGAAGCTGGCGATCTACGGGATCAGTCAGGGCGGTTACTGGGTACCGCAGTCGTTGGCGTTCGAGCATCGGATCGCGGCAGCGATCGCCGATCCGGGGGTCGTGGACGTGGCCGCGTCGTGGCTCGCCCATATCCCCAAGAACATGCAGAAGCTGCTCGACGAGGGGAAGTCGGAGGCCTTCGACCGCGACATGGCGATAGGGCTGGGGATGAAATTCTCGAAGGACAGCGCCCGGATCTGGCGTTTCCGAGCGCGTCCGTACCTCGCCGACGGTTACTACAACACTCTCGCCGAGGTTCGGAAGTACCACCTCGAACACGTCGCCGGCTCGATCTCCACTCCCCTGCTCATCACCGATCCGGAAGGCGAGCAGTTCTGGCCCGGTCAATCCAAGCGGCTTGCCGCCCTATCCGGCGGACCGACGACGGTGGTTCCCTTCACCGCTGCCGAAGGCGCGAACTTCCACTGTCAGCCCATGGCGAGGCGTCTGACGGATCAGCGAATGTTCGACTGGCTCGACGAGCAGTTGGATCTCTGAATCAGGACACTTTCTCCTTTTTCGTCAAGAGAGTGGCGAGCATCGGCAGCAGTAGAACGGTGATCGCCCCGGCCGCGACAAGAATCGACGCGTTGTCCGACGACATCTGATGCGCGTCGACGGCAGCGCCCGTGACCGCCACGATCATGGGCAGACCGGTAGCCCCGTACAACGCGACTTGCGCACTTTCGCGCGTGGTGAAGGGCGGCTCGACCTTCTCGAACTTGGTCACGAAGAACACCGGCACGCCGCGGACGACAACGATCAGGATCAGAAACGCAATCAGTATGCCGGGACTGGCGGCGACCGCCGAGACGTCGATTGCCATGCCTGAAGTGATGAAGAAGATCGGGATGAGGAACCCGAAGGCGATCCCGTCGAGCTTGATCTCGAGGCGCTCGTCGCCCTCTGGCATCAGTCGCCGCAGGATGAAGCCGGCGGCAAACGCGCCGAGAATGACGTCGAGTGAGAACACGGCCGACAGCACTCCGAGGCTGACCAACAACAGAACGGTGAGGCGGACCGTCGTCTGCGCCGTGGTGTCCGCTCCTGCCCGCACCAGCCGATGTGTCCACGAGCCTTCGTGAATCAGCTTGCCGGGCAGCACCGCCACGACGATGGCGATCAAGGCGAAGACGGCAAGAACGATCAGCGACAGGACGGCACCACGGGCACTCAGCAGCACCGCCATCGCGACGACCGGCCCGAGTTCGCCGACGGCCCCGTGATTGAGGACCGTCTTGCCCAAGCGTGTGTCGAGGAGTTTGTTGTCCTTGAGGATCGGCAACAGCGTGCCCAGTGCGGTCGACGTCATTGCGATGGCAACAGCGGCTTCCGCGGAGATCACGTTCCTCATGCCAAGCAGCGCGACCACCGTGAACGCCAACGCGAGGCAGAACAGCCACGTGTAGAGCGCTCGACGTCCGCCGCGCCCACTGAGTTCCTGTCGGTCGATCTCGTAGCCGGCGAGCAGGAACAGCATGCCGAGGCCGAGTTCGCGGAGGATTCCGATCGCTTCGCTGTCAGCGGCGATGTTGAGGGCGAACGGCCCGACCACGGCGCCCGCGACCAGTAGCAACACCACTTCGGGAACCAGTCGACGCGGGATCAACCCCGCGACTATCGGCGCGATGGCCGCGATCAGCGCAATCCAGAACAGCGACGAGGCAATTGAAGGCACGGATCATTGTCGGACAAAACCGACCACTCTGCACACATTGCGACCGGTCAGTCTGGTAGAAGTATCGAATGCTCACCGAGTAATGCGTGAGCAATCCCACGTGAAGGAACGGCCATGACACAACCCCCGCAGGACCCTAACCAGCCATATGGCCAGCAGCCTCAGCAGCCGTACGGGCAGCAACCGCAGCAGTCCTACGGACAGCAACCGCCGGATCAGCAACCTTATGGACAGCCTCATCCAGATCAGTCTGGCGCGCCGTTCCCGGGCCAGTACGCTCAGCCGGCCGGTGGATTCCAGCAACCGCCGCCCGCACCGGTGAAAAAGAAGAAGTGGCCATGGGTCGTCGGAGGCATCGTGGCATTCTTCGTGGTGGTCGCAATTGCGACCAGCGGCGGTGACAAAGACAAGGACGAATCCGCCGCTGCCCCCACAACCGCGCAAGCCGCAGCAGGCGATGCCTCGGTGGCCGCAGTTGCTCCGGCCGAAGCTCCCAAGGAAACGAAGTCTTCGAATCCCGGAATCGGCGAGGAAGTGCGGGACGGAAAGTTCGGTTTCGTCGTGACGGGTATCGAGACCGGCCTCACGACGATCGGCGACAATCCCTACTTGCAAGAGCAAGCTGAGGGACAGTTCGTACTCGTCCACGTCGAGATCACGAACACTTCCGACAAGCCCCAGGCTTACTTCGGATCCAATCAGACCTTGATCGACACCGAAGGTCGCGAGTTCACCAACAACACGATGGCAGCGATCAATATCGACGCCGAAACCGCGATCGGCGGCGACATAAACCCCGGCATCACGCGGAAGACCACCATTGTCTTCGACATCCCGACCAGTGCCACCCCCAAGGAGATCGAGGTCCACGACTCGATGTTCTCCGGTGGCGCCACAATTTCGCTTCAGTAAGACCTGGAACAGTAGGAACGACGGTCTCCACCAGTTGCCGATCAACTGGCGGGGACCGTTCTTCTGCGAAAGGCCAATGGGCTGAAGTCAGTACAGGTACTTGCGGTACGCCTCCTGCCGAGCCGGCTCCAGATCCTCGACAAGCAGGCTGTGCTGCTCGGCCATCATGTCGCGCAGACTCGGTACGTCATCGGATGCGGGCCACGTCGACGGATCCCACAGCTTCGCCCGCAGAATCGCTCTCGCGCAATGCAGATACGCCTCGTCGATCTTCACGATCACAGCAAGCTGTGCCGGCTTGCCGTTCATCGCCATCGAGTCCAACAGATCAGGATCGGTGGACAGAGTCGCCGTGCCGTTGACGCGCACGATCTCGTCGTGCCCGGGCGCGAGAAAGAGGATCCCCACGTGAGGATTTTCGATCATGTTCCGGTAGGAGTCAGCGCGCCGGTTGCCCGGACGATCCGGGAGCACGAGCGTCTTCTCGTCGGGAAACAGAACCTGACTGACCAAGTCTCCGCGCGGCGAGCAATCGCAATTTCCGGCCGCATCGGATGTCGCGAGCACAAAAAACCGTGCCTGCTCGATGAATTCACGGATCAACGGAGTCGTGTAGGCGGTCTGCTTCTCCATGATCGTCGGATGGGGCTGTCCGAGAATCGCATTGAGTTGTTCCACGGATTCGATCCGCCCGCCCGTGGCGTTCGACGCCGTCACGTCAACACGTCGTCGAGAACGTGGTGGCGCCCGAGCGGCAACACCAACGGCTTACCCGAGATGGGGTCGGGGATGATTCGGCTCTCGAGACCGAAAACGGTGCGGACGTTGTCGCTCGTGAGCACCTCGGCAGGATCACCCGCCGCGTAGACCCGACGATCGGCCATGGCGACGAGGAAGTCGGCGTAGCGGGCGGCGAGATTGAGATCGTGCAGAACCATGACAATCGTTGTACCCCGAGTCCGGTTCAGGTCGGTGAGCAGGTCCAAGACCTCAACCTGGTGGCTCACGTCCAAGAAGGTAGTCGGCTCGTCGAGAAGAAGCAGATCGGTTTGTTGGGCGAGCGCCATCGCAATCCACACACGTTGGCGCTGACCACCGGAAAGTTCGTCCACCGATCGTTCGGCCAATTCGGTTGTGTCCGTTGCCGCAAGCGCCTCGGCGACGGCTGCGTCATCCTCTCGACTCCACCTCGACAGCACCCGCTGATGTGGATGTCGGCCTCGGCCGACGAGATCGGCGACAACTATCCCTTCCGGTGCGATCGGTGACTGCGGCAGCAGACCGAGCGTGCGAGCGAGCTTCTTCGCGGGTAGGCGATGAACATCCTTGCCGTCCAACAGAACATGACCGCTTCGGGGACTGAGTAGCCGCGACATCGACCGCAGCAGCGTCGATTTGCCGCACGCGTTGGCGCCCACGATGGTCGTGATCTTTCCCGGCGGCACCGCGAGGTCGAGCGATTCGACGACGGTCCGTCCTCCGTAACCGAGTTCGAGGTTTTCGACAGTCAGAGTATGGGATTCGGTCACAGCGAACCTCCCGTTCGGTTGGAGCGAATGATGAGGTAGACGAGATACGGCGCTCCCAGCGCGCCGGTCACCACGCCAACGGGGTAGCGGGTGCCGAAGGCGTACTGTCCGCAGAAATCGGCAACTAGCACCAGCAGCGCTCCGACCAGCGCCGACGGAATCAAAAGTGATGTTCCCGGACCGACGATGCGGGCGGCGATGGGCCCTGACAGAAATGCGACGAAGGCGATGGGCCCCGCAGCGGCAGTGGCAAAGGCGATGAGTCCGACGGCCGCAATGATCGTCAGAATGCGCGTTCGTTCCACTCTGACGCCGAGCGCTTGTGCTGCGTCGTCACCGAGCTGGATGGTCGAAAGGTTGCGCGATTGGCTCAGCAGCACAGGTCCGAGGACAACCAGCGCCAGGAGTACGGGAACCGTCGAACCCCAGTTGGCACCGTTGAGGCTGCCGGTGAGCCAACGCATCGTCTCCTGCAGATCCCACGCGGCGGCGGTACTGAGCAGGTAGGCGGTGACGCTGTCGAGCATCGCGGCGATGCCGATACCGATCAGGATCAGCCGAGTGCCTGCTACACCGTCTCGGAAGGACAGAACGTAGATCAAGACTGCGACGCCCAGACCGACAGCGATGGCGAAGATCGAGACCTGCGAGCCGCCGAGCGAAAGCGAGATGATCGCGAAAGCCGCTGCAGCGCTTGCGCCGGAGCTGATCCCGATGATGTCGGGGCTCGCGAGCGGGTTGCGCAGCATCGTCTGGAACGTGATGCCACCCAAGCCGAAACAGATTCCGGCGACCACAGCTAGGACAGCGCGAGGCAGCCGGAGGCGGCCGACGGTGAACGAGGCACCAGGCACGTTCTCCCCCAGCACGACGCGAAGCACATCTGACGGCGGGTAGAAGGTTTTTCCCACCATCAGAGTGACCGCGAAGGAGGCGACGACGAGGACCGTCAGCACGGCAATCACGATGCGGCGGCGTCTACCTCGTCGGATACGGCTTGCTCCGACTGCGTCGACCTCGACTTCGGGAGTAACGAATGTAGTGGTCACAGCTCACGTATTTTCTGACGGCGGACGATGTAAATGAAGAAGGGCGCTCCGACGAGCGCGGTGATGATGCCGACGTCGATTTCGCTCGGCCGGGCGACAATTCGTCCGAGAATGTCGGCGGCGACGAGAAGGCCGGCACCTGTCAGCGCAGAAAACGGTAGTAGCCAACGGTTGTCGATACCGATCAGCAACCGGCACAGATGCGGGACAACCAAACCGACGAAGCCGATCGGTCCGGCAATGGCAGTGGCTGCACCGCAGAGCAACACTGCACCGAGCGCTGCCACTGCACGAACCACCGCGACGCGTTCGCCGAGACCTGACGCAACCTCGTCGCCGAGCGCAAGAGAGTTGAGACTGCGCGCTGACAGCAGACAGATCACGAAGCCGACAATGAGGAAAGGCAGACCCTGCCGGATCACCTCGAAACTCGCGCCACCGACGCCGCCGATCTGCCACGAACGAATGTTGCCCGCAATATCGTTTCGCGGCAGCATGATCGCAGTGATGAACGAAGCAAACGCAGCCGATGTTGCGGCCCCGGCAAGAGCCAACTTGAGTGGCGTGGCTCCACCTCGCCCGAGTGACCCGACTACGTAGACGAACAATGCCGCCCCGGCTGCACCGAGTACGGCCACCCAGATCATGCTGGTCTGGGTCCACAATCCGAACCACGCCATTCCGATCACCACGGCGAGCGAAGCGCCCATGTTGACGCCCAGGATTCCGGGATCCGCCAAAGGGTTTCGGGTAATCCCCTGCATCACCGCGCCGGCAAGACCGAGCGCAGCACCCACGACGATCGCGAGCACCGTCCGCGGAATGCGCTTGGCAATCGCACCCTGACCGATATTGTCGGTGGAACCGCCAAGTGCGGCAACGATGTCGGACCAATCGACCTCACGAGAGCCGATGACGATCGAGGCGCACATGAGCACCGCGAGGATCACGAGAAGGGCGATCAGCCACAGCGAATTGCCGAACGTCGGGCGCCGCGTATCGCTGGCGCCCCCCACGAAATGGCGAGCGGAGTCGGGTTGGCCGCCGTTCCCATCGGGCCGGTTCCGTTGAGGAACACGATCGAATTGTTGGCGACGGCAGGCATCTGCGAGAGCAGCGGGTCAGCCTTGAGTGCGTCGACAAGTGCCTGGTCACCGTACGTGACGATCAGTTCGACGTCGTCGAAGACGTCCACACGCTCGGCACTGACCTTCTTCGAGAACTCACCACCCGTCGAGGCGTCGGCAACGCTCTTCGGCGTCGAAAGTCCGAGGTCCTCGAAGAACGCGGCACGTGTGTCGTTCGCAGTGTAGAAGCTGACCTGACTCAGGTCGGCAGTGTCGACGTGCGTCAGGAACATTGTTGCTTTGCCGGCAAGCTGCGGATGTGAGGCAACCTCGTCGGCGATCTCCTTCTCGATGGTGGAGATCAGTTCCTGCCCTTCGGATTCCATGCCGAGGCCCATGCTGTTGAACTTGATGACGTCACGCCACGACGTCGCCCACGGCCCCTCGGGATACGCCACAACCGGAGCGATCTCACTGAGAGTGTCGTAGTCCTCCTGCGTCAATCCGGAGTACGCGGCAAGAATGACGTCAGGGTTCGTATCGGAGACGGCTTCGAAGTCGATGCCGTCGGTCTCGTCGAAGAGCACCGGCGGCTTCGCGCCGAGGTCGTCGAGCTTTTCCTCGACCCACGGCAGCATTCCGTTGCCGTTGTCGTCGCCGAACGTCGCCGCTGCCATTCCGACGGGAACCACGCCGAGAGCAAGGGGCACTTCGTGATTGGCCCAGGCAACGGTGGCAACTCGCTCCGGCTTGGCGTCGATCGTCGTAGTTCCGAAAGCGTGCTCGATCGTGACAGGGAAGGAGCTGGATCCGCTTCCGGCGCTGCCGCCGTCGGCGGTCTCCGAGGAGCCGGAACTGCAAGCTGTCATGCCGAGGGCGACTGCGACCGCTGCTGCGGCCACCGCCAAGAAGCGTTTTGAACGCATGAAAACAGAACTCTCTCGAGAAGGGGTACGGCCCTCAACCCGGCTCAATCAGGCACTTAGGTGAGGTTTGCCTAAACCGTATACGGGAGGGCAATGTGGCGCAATCGCGTGTTTGGGACACCCGGTGTAGCGATCGAGACAAGGTGTGATGGCCGATCAGCTAGCCCGGAACATCCCTGGTGTAGCGCCGGTAGTGCGCCGAAATGCCGCACCGAACGCACTGGTCGAGTGGTAGCCCACGCGCTCGGCAACCTCTTGCAGATCCAAGCCGTGTGCAAGAAGAGTCACCGCTCGTTGGGCGCGCACCGCTGACACCCACTGCCCGAAACTCATCCCGGTCTCCGACCGAAATGCCCGGGTGATGGTTCGCGGGCTGACGCCGAGGAGCCTTGCCCAGTCGGACAGCGTTCGCATGTCACTCGGATCGTCACCGATCGCGTCGACGATGGGTTGCAGAAGCGCCGAGTCCGGCACCAGAACCAGCAACTCGTTGGGTGACGGCGCCAGTACGTCGATCACCATCTGCTCTGTGAGCGAGCGCGAAGAGGTTCCGAGTGAATCGTCTGCCAGTCGCTCGAGGAGGTTCCGCAGCAGCGGAGTCACCTCGATCGCCACCGGCACGTCGGACAGAGACGGAACCGATGCGATGTCGAGCTGAGCGGCCCGATACCAGGTTCCGGCGGGCGCGATCGCCGAGTGCAGGACGCCGGCGGGCATCCACAGACCGACGGTCGGGGTGATCGTCCACGTGCGCGATCCCACCGTGGCGCTCGACGCTCCTCGCTCGTTCCACAACAATTCGTGGGTCGGGTGCGAGTGCGCCTCCCACCGGGTCTCGCGGGAGACAAGCTCGTCCATGCCCGCGATGACAAAGGGCACCTCGACCGCCCCGGCCGAGTAGACCGGGAGCGTCCGACTGTCGACGGTCTCCAACGGGTTCTCCTCGGTTCGCGCGACTGCTCCGGAGAAAGCATAGGTCGCGGGGATCGGTTGTTGGTTCATACGATCGCGAGGGTCACCGACCGAAATTCGCCGAGGTGACGTCACACACATTCAAAAATTGCGAATGCACCACAACAAAAAGAAGGTCACAGACCGGAGTCTGTGACCTTCTTTCTTGTGCGCCCGAAGGGATTCGAACCCCTAACCTCTTGATCCGTAGTCAAGTGCTCTATCCGTTGAGCTACGGGCGCATGTTCTGTTGTCTTGCTGATCTTGCGTGTCTTGCCGTCGTACTTTCTATCATTTCTAACCCGCCGGTCAAAATCACCGGCTTGGCGGAGGCGAGAGGATTTGAACCTCCGGTCCCTCGTAAAAGGGACAACTCATTAGCAGTGAGTCCCATTCGGCCGCTCTGGCACGCCTCCCTGGGGGTTCCGATCCTTTCGGACCGCCGGATCGAAAGATTACACACCCTTCGCCACCAAAGGCAAAACGCGTGGTCAGCGCCCTGATTTGTCGGCTTACCGCAGGTGGCTGTCGAACCAGTCGAAGATCCGGGTCTGAGCTTCGACGATCGAGGCCGAGCCAGGGTCGTCGAGGTCGGCGTCCTCGGACAGCTGTGGCGGCTCGTCCGCCCGGTGGGCCAGTCCGGCGTAGCTGACCACCAGTGTCGCGACGTCGGCCTTGGCGGTCGCTTCCCGGAGCAGGGTCACGTGCTCACGCGGCGTGCTGGGATCGTCCTCGCCGTACAGCGCCAGCCACGGCGCCTGCAGGGAAGTGGCCGCATCGACGAGCGCCTGAGCATCCACCGACAAGGCTTCGACGATTCCCCGGGCGGCGACGCTCACCGCGGCACCGACGGGACGGCTGGTGGCCACGAGCATCGCGGCGGTCCCGGCGTCGTCGAATCCGAGCACCCCGACGGTGTCCGCGAGAACTTCGCGTCCGACGAGCCAATCGAGGGTCGCGTCGAAGTCGGCGAAGAGGTTGTCACCGAACACCTCGCCCTGCATGTGTTCGGGTTCGCGGTGGAACAGGTGCGGTGCGACGCTCACCCACCCTTCGCCGGCGAGTGCGCACATCAGATTCAGCAGAGCCGGGCTGAACTGGCGGGCTTCATGCAGGACGACGATCCCGCCCCGCGTCGGGCCGTCCGGCTCCACCACCGTCAGCGGAACAGCCGTGGCGACCTCCCCTTCGGCTGCGCGCAGATACGCGGTGGCCCGGAAGATTTCCGACATCTTCTAACTCTGACACGCAGACGGCCGCTACGCACCAAATCGGTGCGCGCATAATCGACTCGTGACCGCACACATTCGCCCTGACCTCGCCTCCATCCCCGCCTACGTTCCCGGACGCAATTTTCCGGGTGCGATCAAGCTGGCGAGCAACGAAACGACCGTAGGGCCGTTGCCCGGTGTGCGTGACGCCGTCGCCGACGCGGTCGCCAATGCCAACCGCTACCCGGACAATGCCGCGGTCGCACTCATCGAGGCGCTGGCCAGCTTCCTGAAAGTCGAACCGGCCAACGTCGCCGCTGGTTGTGGCTCCGTGACGCTGTGCCAGGAACTCGTGCAGATCACCTGCGATCAGGGTGACGAGGTCATCTACGCGTGGCGTTCGTTCGAGGCGTACCCCGTGGTCACCCAGGTCGGCCATGCCGTCTCGGTCAAGGTTCCGCTGACCGAGGACTTCGGCCACGACCTCGACGCGATGCTGGCCGCGATCACGGATCGCACGCGGTTGATCTTCGTGTGCAACCCCAACAACCCGACCGGCAACGCGCTGTCGAAGGCAGAGCTCGAGAGCTTCCTCGACGCGGTCCCGACGCACGTCGTCGTCGCACTCGACGAGGCGTACTTCGAATACTCACGCTCGGACGCCGACGGCATCGAACTGTTCCGCAGCCGCCCCAACGTGGTTGTTCTGCGCACCTTCTCGAAGGCGTACGGCCTCGCGGGAATCCGCGTGGGTTACGCAGTCGCGGATCCGGAGATCATCGTGGCCCTCGGCAAGGTGCACACCCCGTTCACCGTGAGCGCTGTCGCGCAGGCCGCCGCAATCGCTTCCCTGGCTGCAGCAGACGAACTGCTTGCCCGCACCGAAGGCGTCATCGCCGAGCGGACGCGAGTGCGCAGTGCACTGATCGAAGCCGGGTACACCGTCCCCGAGTCGTCGGCGAACTTCGTCTATCTCCCCCTCGGAGAGCTCTCCCCCGGTTTCGCCGAGGCGAGTACCGAGGCGGGCATTCTGATCCGTCAGTACGGCGTCGAGGGCGTCCGGATGACCATCGGCGATCCACACGAGAACGACGCGTTCCTCGCTTTCGCGAACACCGACGTCGCGAAGCAGGCTGCGGGCATCGGCGTCACCGCGTGACACTCGATACATAACTGTTACGCCGAGGACTGGAATTCGTTTCGGCGGACGGGCACACTCAGGGAGGTTCGAGGCCGGTCCGAGTGAGGGAGCACGACGCATGACGCGACGCATGACACGAACGTGTGCCGTGCTCGCAACGACCCTTCTCGCCACCTCCGCGACCTCCCTGAGTGCCGTCGCCACCGCCGAGTCCCAGGACACGGTGTCGGTACGTCTGTTGGCCTTCAACGATCTGCACGGCAGCCTCCGCCCGCCGGAAGGTGTTCGCAGCGAGATCAGGCAGGCCGACGGCTCGCTCACCCCCGCAGGTGGCGCGGCGTATCTCGCGGCATACGTGACGCAACTTCGCAGCCAAGCCACCAACTCGCTGCTGTATTCGGTCGGTGACAACTGGGGATCGTCGGCATTGGAATCGGCGATGTTCAACGACGAACCGACGGTCGAACTGCTGAATCGGATGAAGATCGACGCTTCCGCGATCGGCAACCACGAACTGGACAAGGGGCTCGCCGAGTTCCGTCGTATGCGGTCCGGCGGTTGCTCCGCCGTCGACGCGTGCACGTTCAGTCCGTCCTTCGGCGGCGCCAACTTCCCTCTGATGGCCGCAAACATGACGTACACCAACGGCACTCCGGCCACGCTGCCCTTCACCGTGAACATGGTCGACGGCATTCCGCTCGGAGTCATCGCGATTTCCCCCGCCAACACGTCGCAGATCGTCACACCGGGCGGGATCGCCGATCTGCAGTTCGGCGACGAGGTCGAAGCGATCAACCGCACCGCCGATGTCCTCGACTTCTTCGGCGTCAAAGCCATCACCGTTCTCCTGCACCGTGGGGACGAACCGGCCGTCGAAGGTGGGCCCAACGACTGCAACGTCGAGTCCGGCCCGGCCCGCGACATCGCTCTTCGTGCCTCACCGAAGGTGGACGTCATCTTCACCGCCGACAGCCACCAGCAGTACAACTGCGAATTCCCTGATCCCGCAGGCAATCCCAGAGTCGTCATGCAGGGCGCTTCGCACGGCCGGATCGTGTCCGTCGCCGACGTCACCATCGACCGCAACACCCGCGAGGTCGTTCGCGATCAGACATCCGCTTTCAATCAGATAGTGACGCACGATATTTCGCCGGATCCCGATATTCAGGCTCTCGCCGACCGGGCCTGGTCGGAGGCGTCGGAAAGCGCTCAGCGACCGGTGGGGACCATCACCGCCGATCTGACACGGGACCGCGTACCCAGCGGTGAATCGCCACTCGGCAACCTGGTCGCCGACGCTCAACTCGCGGCCGGATCGACACGAGGGGCTCAACTCGCGTTGACGAACCCGGGCGGCATGCGCGAGGACTTGGACTTCGGCACTTCCGGCCAGGTCACCTACCGCCAGGCCTACGGTGTTCAACCCTTCGGTAACAGCCTCGAGGTGCTCTCCGTCACAGGAGCGGTGTTGAAGGACGCTCTCGAACAGCAATTCCAGATCGACCTCGACGGCACCGCTACCGAGCGCATCCTCTCCCCGTCCGCGGGCTTCACCTACGCCATGGACCGGCGAGCAGCGCCGGGCTCGCGAATCTCGGAAATGCGCTTGAACGGGCAGGACATCGCCCCCGACGGCGTCTACAGCGTCGTGGTGAACAAGTTCCTCGCCGAGGGCGGGGACGGTTTCACCGCACTGAAGAACTCCACCCAGATGACCGGCGCGGGCAACGACCTCGACGCCTTGACGGCCCTGTTCGCAGCCGGGTCCCCGGTCTCGCCGCCTGCCACCGATCGCATCCGCACCGTCGGCTGAATAGGCATCCCCCCGCTCGATTGCCTAGTCTCGACGGGTGATCATCGCGACCCATAACGGCAAGTTCCATGCAGACGACGTCTTCGGCGTATCGCTGCTCAAGCAGCTGTACCCCGACGCCACCGTCGTTCGCAGCCGTGACGAGTCCGTCCTCGACAGTGCGGACATCGTGCTCGACGTCGGCGGTCGCTACAACCCGGCCGAGGGTCGCTTCGACCATCACCAGCGCGATGCCGGCGAGCGCAGCAACGGCATCCTGTACTCCGCTTTCGGTCTGCTCTGGCAGGAATACGGCCTGCAGTTCTGCGAAGGCGACGCCTCCGTTTTCCGCCGAATCGACAGTCGTCTGGTCGAGGGCATCGACGCCGTCGACAACGGCCAGGAGATCTACACCCTCAACGACTACGGCACCAAGCCTTTTGATCTGTCGTCGGTGCTGGACCTGTTCAATCCGATCTCGTCCACCGACGAAGAGTTCGACACCCAGTTCGAGCTGGCCGTGGTTCTCGCAACTCAGGTCTTGATTCGCCTGCGCGCCAAGTACGCCGGCGACGCTGCGGCCGAGCGCGAGTTCACCGAGACCTACGAGAAAGCAACGGACCCGCGCTTCGTCGTGCTGGAACGCTTCGTTCCCCACGGCCGCGCCGCGTCGGCCCAGCCGGAGCTCCTGTTCACGATCTTCCCGAACACCAACGGCGGCTGGTCGATTCAGACGGTCAAGCCTGCTGACTCCAAGTTCGGTTCACGAAAGCTGTTGCCGGAGCCGTGGCGCGGCCTGAACGGCTCGGACCTTGCCGCCGAGACGGGCGTCGACAGTTCGGTCTTCTGCCACAAGGCGGGGTTCATCGCGGCTGCGCAGACCCGTGACGGCGCCCTCCAGTTGCTCGAACTGGCACTGGCCGAGTAGTTCTCAGCTCACAGTCCAGTTCACATTCCCAGGGCGGTCTTCACTGTCGGCCAGGAATCGTGAAGCGCGTCTTGCCAGTACGGCCATGAATGGGTGCCGTCGTTTCGATACGCGAACACTGCGGGAATCGACAACTCCCCCAACCTCGCCTCGAACAGTTGTGTACACGTGTTGGCAAGCGCCTCGAGCGGTCCGCCTTCGATGGCAGTCTGCAGTCCACTCGGCGTGAAGACGTTGTCGTACTCTCCGGGCGCGCCCGTGCCGGAAGAAACGTAGATCGTCTTCCCACGCAGCGTTTCCGCGTTGGTGGACGGGTCGTGCTTTTGCCAGTCGGGGTCCGATGCCGGGCCCCACATGTTGGTGGCGTCGCCTGCCTTACTGGCCACGGTCAGCCGCACGGAATCCTGCGAAGACGACTCGGAGTTGTCGAGACAGCCGCTGTACGAGGCTAATCCGGTGTAGAGCTTCGGGTGATGCGTGATGAGGTTGGCCGCGCCGAGCGCACCCATGGACACCCCACCGACCACATTCGTCCCGTTTCCGGAGAACGCAGAATCGATCAACGCCGGAAGCTCTTCAGCGAGAAACGATTCCCACTTGTTCACACCGAGGTTCGGATCGTCGTTCTTCCAGTTGGTGTAGAAACTGCCGGTACCGCCAACGGGGAGAACGACGTTGACGTTCTTGTCGGCGAAAAACGTTTCGATGTCGGTCTTCTGGGTCCAGGTGCTCTCGGAGTACCCGGATTCCGAACCGGCACTTACTCCGTCGAGCAGGTAGAAGGACGGACGCGAACCTGCACTGGTCGCTGGATGCAGAACTTGCACTTGCACCTCGCGTCGCATGGCCGGCGACTCGACGAACACGGCACTGCGAGTGGGCGACAATTGCTCGATGCGATTGATGTGAGCACCGGTCTGACCGGCCAAATCTCCGGGTGGGTTTTCAGGCGCCGGATCGGCATACGCAACTGCGCCCACGACAAGCGCGAGCACGACCAACACAATCCCGACAAACCCAAATCTCCGCATCCGTCAAGCGCCCCCTGAGCATCGCACGACTACCGCTAACCCTCGATTGGACAGGACGAACGTCCCGGGGTCAACCCACTGGTTGGGATTTATTACTCGCGGGTATCCAATGGAGTTGGACAGTTCTCCACCGATGCACACACAGGTGTGGATAACTTCATTCACATCCACTTCCCAGTTGTGCATAACCTGTGGACAAAAGGATGAATTACAACAGAGGTATTCCTTCTACCTGCATCGTTCCGTTTCCCCACAGTGTGCATAACTTTGTCGAACTGTGCTCACGAGACGCCGGTTTCCGGGCGTGTCCATGCAGTTCACACCGCGGCGCCACTCTTTGTTCACAGGCACGACACCACCGCCCGACTTCGCTCCCCACCCCGACTTCATACTTGTTGCATGCTGACCGCTCTGCTCGCCGCCACAGCCGTGCTCGCCCTACTGACTCTGGTCCCGGGGCCGGACATGGCCGTCGTGACGCAGGCAGCTCTCGGCGCGGGCAGATCCGCCGGTTTCCGGGTAGCGGCCGGCATCGTCTCGGGCCTTCTGGTGTGGGGTCTGCTGACTGTCCTCGGGCTTTCGGCGATCCTGGCCGCGTCGGCCGAGGCGTACACCGTGGTCAAGCTCGCCGGTGCTGCCTACTTGATCTATCTCGGTGTGCGAGCACTGTGGGAGAGCCGGACCTCACGGATGCAACACAATGCCGACGCCCCGCGCGCGCCGAAGGCCGGGACATGGAAGACGGGCTTTACCACCAACCTGCTCAACCCCAAGATCGCCGTCTTCTACACCGGACTGCTGCCTCAGTTGGTTCCGGCCGGATGGCCGACGGGACCATCGCTTGCGCTGCTGGTGCTCATCCATGCAGCCATCACCATCGTGTGGCTCAGTGGCTACGTGGTCCTTCTCTCGCGGGCGCGTAGCACCTTCGAGAAGCCCCGAGTGCGACAGGCACTCGAGCGCATAACCGGAACAGTTCTTCTAGGATTCGGAGCGAAGATCGCGCTCGAAGCGCGCTGACACGGCAATCGGAAAAGAGTAGACAGTGGGCGCGTGGGGATCGGGACCGTTCGAGAACGACGGTGCAGGGGATTTGATCGCGTCCATCGGACACGGTGACTTCACCTTCGAATCGGTGGAGTGGGCATTCGAGGACGACTACCTCGAGGTGGACGGCGGCCAAATCGCCGTCGCCTTGCTCGAATTGGTGTTGATCGTGCGCGCCGATCGCAAACGCGACCCTGCCACCCAAGACCTCGATCTCGATTCCTTCACCTCGACCCTGACCAGCGAGCGGCTCACCTGGCTGATCGAGATGGTCGAGCGCACCATCGCATCGACCGATTCGGAACTGTTCGAACTGTGGGACGAGCAGGGACCGGAAGAGCTTGCGTCGTGGCGAGTTCCCGTCGTGGACGGTCTAGAGGATTTGCGCGTTCTGTCGGTTCAGTAGCCCGCCGACGGATCGATTACCGCAGCGAGGTCCTCACCCGCAGCGAATCGAGCGACGTTGGCGGCCACGTGATCTGCCAGCACACGCGTGAGCGTCGTAGCCGGGTTGGCGACGTGCGGAGTGATGATCGCGTTGGGGAGCTTCCACAACCGGTGCCCGTCCGGGAGCGGCTCGGGGTCGGTGACGTCCAGTGCTGCACCCCCGATCGAACCAGCTTCGAGAGCATCGACCAGCGCCTCGGTGTCGACCAGGTTGCCTCGTGCGATGTTCACGATCCAGCTCGACTCCGACATCTGGTCCAGTTCAGCCTTGCCGACCAGATGCCGCGTCGCGGATGTCGACGGCGCCGCGATCACGAAGTGATCAGCCTTGGACCAGATTTCGCCGGTGCGGTCGGCCGAGAGCGTTTCGGAAGCACCATCGACAGGGGTCCCGGAGCGGGTGATCGCGATGACCTTGACCTTGGACGCGGCGAGGTACGGGATCAACGCACGGCCGATGCCGCCGCAACCGATGATCGCCACCGTCGAGCCCTGCAAGGTACCCACCCGCGGGTCGAACTCTTCCTTGCGCCACGACTGCGCCGCCAATTGTTCGGGGAGAGAGCGCACACCGGCGAGGAGAAGCATCATCGTATGTTCGGCGACATTGCCCGCGTACGCCCCGGCAGCAGACGTCCAGACCCGCTTGTCGTCGATCACACCGGCGTCGAACCAGGGCTCGATCCCGGCGAACGGCAACTGCACCCAGCGAACCGAATCGGGTAGCGACGACGGGAACGTCTCCGGCCCCTGTACCCACACGACGCCCTCGGCTTCTGCCAGTGGAACGAGAGCTCCACCGGCTCGGCGTATTCCGTCGGCGACGTGAGGATCCTCGACGGGACCGAGGTGGATGCGAGGGGCGCTGGCGTCTGTCATGTGGGTGCTTTCTGTTCGACGGTGGCGGCAGGGCGAATAGATGTACTCATCGCATGCCCTAGCGTACGGGCGCCTCGCCGATCACCTTTCTATCCGTTGGCCTTCGCGATCGAATCCTTGCCCTCGGCCGCTCCGCCCTCGATGGTGTCGTGCTGGATGGGAACGAATTTCTTCTTCGGCAGCAGGAACAGCCATGTAGCGAAGACGAACGGGCCCGTCCCGGCGGGCAGGCCAATCGGGGCGAAGGCCGATACCAGCGTGCCGTGGATGACAACAGTCACCAGCACGCCGAAGACGGTGTAGACGAACACACGCCACGACGGGTTGTAGAACACCGACCCCAGAGCGATTGCCGTCAGCACCGAACTGAGCCCGTAAAGACCGTTGCCGACGTCTACGGTGTTGGCACCCAGCGCCAGCACCGCACCCATCGCTATCGCGGAACCGATGAGCGCGAACAACGCCGCCCAGCGTGACGCGACCAGCAGCGCGATCACGAAGATGATGCCGGTGACGGTGTTGTTGATCAGAAAGATCTGGGAGACGTTGCGGAACAGCGTGTCCCACAGGAAGCTGAACGTGATGTCGGCATGAACCGACGCGTCCCCGATGTGTTGCGGAAACTGGCCCGCGCTGAGGTCCGACGTTTCGATCCGCAAGAACTGGAATGCCGCGAGGAGAAAGAACCAGTTGACGAGGTTGAACGGAAATGTCAGTGCCGGTACGCCCCACGTCTTGAAGACATTGGCAACCGCCAGGAACGCGATGGTCGACGCAGCAGCTCCCACCACGAGGTAGATCCACAGCATCACGCCACCGGCAAGGAATGTCGGAAAGGCAGCTCCCACAAGAATTCCGTTGTACCCGTACAGGCCGATACGCATCGAATCGTCGTCAGAATGCAGCATCATGCCGGTGACGGTGGATACCACCAGACCCACCACGGCACCGATCGCGACGGTGATCGTGTCCGCGGCTATCGCGCCCCAGAAGATGCCGACCAGAAACAGCAGGCCGGTCAGCGCATTGCCCTGAAACATCACTTGCCCGGAGCCTTTGAGATTCGTGTCGATGAATCTGAGCACGACGTTCTTGTCCGCGACGTCGTCCCACGGCTTGGTGATGGTGGTCATCGCACGTCCCTCGATCCTTCTCCGGCGATCCGCGTCATCCCCAGAGCGGGACGGGCGGAATGGTGGTGTCCAGAACTGCCTTTCGCACCAGAGCCCAGAAATCACGAACCTTTGCCTTGACGGGTTCGCTCTCCGGACCGAGGACTTTGAAGATGAGACCGGCGTCGTTCGGTAGCCGACTCGCTCCGGAAACGACCTTGCCGTCACGGCCCGGAACTACCTCTTCGAGAATCGCGTCGGCATGCTCTTTCGGTGTCAACAAGATGACATTGCCGAACACGTCGTGATCACCCATGATTCCGCCGTATCGCACGGGAAAACGTGCCGGTTCGATCACCAGCTTCTCGGTGAAGAGGTTCTCCCCGTCCGGACGCTCCGCCTTGATCATTGTGGAGTACAGGTCGTAGACGAACATCTCTCCGCCGTCGTGGTACTTACGACCTGGCATGACGATCTCCGAGAACAACAGCGTTGCAGTCGGATCCACCGTGATGTCGGTGCGCGCGTAGTACCTCGCGTTGCGGTGCGGAATCGTCACCCCCGGCATCAGTTCGAGATACGAATTCTCCGCGAGCACCACTTTCTGGAGTTGCGACGCGTGATTGGCATCCATCCGGTGGACCTTCGTGGCCGACTGAGTGGTCACGTGCGCGAGGGAACCCGGCTCCATCTCGATGGTGAGGAACAGTCGATCGCCTTGCAACACACTGCCGGACGTGGAAATCATGTAGACGCACGGCATGGTCGGCAACGCTTCGTCCCAGTACAGCGCCTGCTGAACCAGCAGCGGTGTCTTGCGGTACATGTCCCGCAGAATCGTCTTGTCGCCACGGTCGACAAATCGCATCTCGAGAACGCCGGTCTTCCCGACCTTGCCGGCCGGGGCCTGCTTCGGTTGGTCCTGGTACTGGTCGAGTTCCGGGATGGTCGGGATCGGCCCCGGGAGCGCTCGCGATGCTCCCGGGACGGGCGGTGCGCTCACGGTGCGCTCGCTCCCACTTCCTCTTCGTCGAAGAGGACTCCGTGCACGATGAGGTCCACCACGTCCTTGATGCCTTCCCCTGTCATGCAATTGGTGAAGACGAACGGCTTGTCTCCCCGCATTCCCTTGGAGTCGCGATCCATGACTCCGAGATCTGCGTTGACGTACGGTGCGAGATCGGTCTTGTTGATGACCAGGATGTCGGACTGCGAGATTCCCGGACCGTTCTTGCGCGGAATCTTGTCGCCTGCGGCTACGTCGATGACGTAGATGAAGAAGTCGACCAAAGCAGGGCTGAACGTCAGTGTGAGGTTGTCGCCACCACTTTCGATGAAGACCACGTCGGTGTCCGGGAACGTCTTCTCCATGTCCTCGACGGCCGCGAGATTCATACTCGGGTCTTCGCGAACGGCGGTGTGTGGGCAGGCACCCGTCTCGACGCCGACAATGCGTTCCTCCACGAGAACACCTTTGAGAGCCTTACGCACGTGCTTGGCATCTTCGGTGGTGACCACGTCGTTGGTGATGATCAGAACGCTGGTGCCCCGCTTGATGAACTCCGGCGTGATCGCCTCGATGAGTGCGGTCTTACCCGAACCCACGGGTCCGCCGATTCCGATGCGCGTTGTCTTCTTCATCTTTCTCCTTCTAGTTCATGAACATTCGGACGTGCGCCTTGACGTGAACCGCAGCCAGAATGTCGATCATCGGGGCGAAATTGGACATGTCGTCGAGTCCGTAGTCACGCACTGCCGCGTACTCACGGCCGGCGCTCTGATTGACCTCGAACAGAATCTCCTGTGTCGCAAGGTGATCTACTCGGACGATGCGAAGGGCAGCGCCGAGCAACGTCATCGCGACACCGTACTGATTGACCGTGAAAGCGTCCTCCTCCGGAGAACCCATCTCCGCGAAAGCAATTCCGAGGCCGACGGGGTAGGTACCCGGCGTCTCCCCCGATGCGATCGCGGCCAACCACTTGTTGAACAGGGTCTCACCGGCCAAGCGCCCGCCGAGTTCGGCCAACTTCTTACCCATCCGGGTACTCATCGTGCGTGCTTCTTCGTTGAGCTTGCGTTCGATCACTGCATGATCGGCGGCGAGGATCGCCGAGAAGTCACCGGCTGTCGCGCCCCGGTGCGCTGCGAGTACGGCGATACCGTCGCACGTCGCCCCCTGATGCGCCGCCGAGAGTACGAACTCCCGCAGCGACGGACCGTCGGTGACAATTCCCTGCGCCACGGCCGATTCCAAACCGTTGGAGAACGAGAAGGAACCGACCGGGAACATGGAATCGGAAAACTGCATCATCCGCATCGCGCGGTTGATGCTGAGCCCGGATCCCTCAGACGAGAGGGTCATGGGTATGCCCCTCGCCCTCACGAGCGGCCGCACCGAACAAACGGCGTGCCTCGTGTGGAGCGATGTAGGGAATGACCTCGGCACCCGGGATGAAGGTGTACTCGATGCCCTCGAAAGCATGTGTCCGCATCACCGAGCCCATGACCGCCTTGTCGACCGTCAACGGAACGTAGACCTTCATTCCCTTCACCACGGCAGGCCAGTGCTGGTTGCCCACGGCATGTCCCAACTCCAGGCACGTCTGAATCATCTTCTCGGGCGTGACGTCGACCAGTGCGCTCAGGTCGATCTCCAACACGTCCTTGAGGTTGATCCTGGCCACGACGACGGTGTTCGCCGGCTCGTCCCACAGCAGAATGTCGCCGTCCTGCAACTGAATACCCCGATCGAGCGAGACGGCCAATTCACGGCCACCGATCGTGGTGCGTCGTAGCCGACTCTTCTGCGCTTCCCACTGATCGAGCGACAAGACGTCGACTACCGCATTGTCGAGTCGACCGACCCACTCCTCGTCGGTCTCCTTCCCGAGCAGCGCGTCGATTCGCGTCGGCTTTCCGCTCGGCGCGGTCATCTCGCCGTGCGTGTGTGGCGTCGCATCGGCGCCGTGCGTGTGTGTGATTGTTCCCGACACAGGAGACCCCTAACTGAAGAAGTAAAGTTGGTTCAAGCGAATGGATTCGGCAGGTTCGACGTATGCGTGGACGCCGTCCGCAGTCACCGCGAAGGTCTCCGGGTCCACCTTGATTTCCGGAGTGGCCGAGTTGCGAACCAGATCACGCTTGGTGACTGTTCTGGTTCCCTCGACAGCAACAACCTGACGTTCGAGTCCGAGTCGATCCTTGATGCCGTCGTCGAGCGCCGCTCGCGAGACGAACGAGACCGAACTCTGCGGCAACGCCTTGCCGAATCCACCGAACATCGGCCGGTAGATCACCGGTTGTGGTGTCGGGAGCGACGCATTCGGATCTCCCATGGCGTGCCAGCTGATCAGACCGTTCTTGATGATCGTCTTCGGCTTCGCACCGAAGAATGCGGGCTCCCAGAGAACAAGATCCGCCATCTTCCCGACACCGATCGACCCGACCACATGCGAAAGACCGAACGTCAACGCGGGATTGATCGTGACCTTCGCGACGTAACGCAACACGCGGAAGTTGTCGTGCGTCGGCGAATCCTCGGGCAGCTTCCCGCGGGACCGCTTCATGCAGTCCGCTGTTTGGATCGCGCGTAGCCAGTTTTCTCCGACGCGGCCCATCGCCTGTGAGTCACTCGAGAACATCGAGATGACGCCCATGTCCTGCAGTACGTTCTCGGCACCGATCGTCTCGGCGCGAACGCGGGACTCGGCAAAAGAAACATCCGAGGGCACTTTGGGATTGAGGTTGTGACAGACCATGATCATGTCGAAGAGTTCGGCCTGAGTGTTGATGCCGTACGGCAACGTCGGGTTGGTCGACGCCGGAAGTACGTTGTCCTCTCCCGTCACCCGCAGAATGTCGGGTGCGTGTCCGCCACCCGCGCCCTCGCTGTGATAGGTGTGAATCGTGCGTCCTTCGAAGGCCGCGATGGTGTCCTCGACGTAGCCGGCCTCGTTGAGCGTATCCGTGTGAATGGCGACCTGAACATCCATTTCGTCTGCCACCCGCAGAGACTCACGAATCGTGGCCGGGGTTGCGCCCCAGTCCTCGTGGACCTTCAGACCGGCCGCACCGGCCTTGATCTGTTCGACCAGGGACTGATGCCCGGACGAGTTGCCCTTGCCCAGCATGCAGACGTTGACCGGCAAACCCTCGTTGGCCTTGAGCATCATCTCCATGTTCCAGATGCCGGAAGTGATGGTGGTGCCGTTGGTTCCGTCGGTCGGGCCGATGCCGCCACCGATCAGCGTGGTCACTCCCCCACTGAGCGCGTGATACGCCTGCTGCGGTGACACGAGGTGCACGTGTGGATCGATGCCGGCAGCAGTGAGAATCATCTGCTCACCGGAGATCGCGTCGGTCGCCGGACCGGTCGTCAGCCCCGGAGTGACGCCTTCCATCGTGCTGGAGTTTCCCGCCTTGCCCCAGCCGACGATCTTCCCGTCCTTGATTCCCACGTCTGCCTTGACGACGCCGATGGTTGCATCGACGATGACCACGTTGGTGATCACGAGGTCGAGGGCACCGTCGATGCTGCACGACTCCGGATCCTGGCCCATGCCGTCGCGCAGCGTCTTGCCGCCGCCGTAGATCGACTCGTCTCCGATGGTTCGAAGATCTTCCTCGACCTCGATGTACAGGTCGGTATTGCCCAGTCTGATCTGGTCACCCGTGGTGACCCCGAACAGACCTGAATACTCTTGTCTCGAAATGCTTGTCATGGGTGTTGCTCTCCTTCGTCCGCCGTGAACGAGAATCAGTCGGTTTGAGGTTCGGACAGGAAGCCGAGTTCTTCGGCACGCTGGACGGCTCCGGGGAGCCTCGGCCGGTAGGCAGCGTGGGTCGGCGCCCAACCGTCGACAAGTCCGTTGAAGCCTTGAACCCGTTGCTTGCCGCCGAACGGCACCAACGTCACTTCCTTCTCGTCGCCCGGCTCGAATCTGACCGCAGTGCCCGCGGGAATATCGAGGCGCCAGCCGAAGGACTGTTCACGATCGAACGACAACGCGCGATTGACTTCCATGAAGTGATAGTGCGAACCCACCTGGATGGGACGGTCACCGGTATTTCGGACCCGCAGCTTCAAACGCGGACGACCCTCGTTCAGTTCGATCGGCTCGTCCCGCAACACATATCCGCCGACCGGCACTTTCTTCTCGCCGCCGGAATCCTTCTTCGTCGATTTGCTTGCCATCTTGGAGTGCTCCTGACATCTCGGTCGGGCTACTGGATCGGAGAGTGCACGGTGACGAGCCGGCTACCGTCGAGGAACACCGCCTCGACCTGCACACGCGGAATCATCTCCGCGACACCTTCCATCACGTCGTCGACCGTCAAGGCGTGCGATGCGTCGGCCATGACCTCCTCGAGTGTCTTGCCCTCCCGAGCTCCCTCCAGAGCGGCTGCAGTGATGACTGCGACGGACTCCGGATGATTGAGTTTGAGCCCCTTTGCCTTTCGCCTCAGTGCGACATCCGCCAACATGAGAATTGTCAGCTTGTCGAGTTCTCGCGGTGTCAGATGCATTCCGAACGCTCCTTGTCGATCATGCGGTAACTCCCTGTCGTCGAATACATGTCAGCTCCCCTGTTCCGTCGCTTCGGTGAGAGGTTCGGCCGCCTGCTGGACGAAACCGCTCCTCCTGCCGCCCGAGTACTCGTTGATCGCGTCCAGAACCGCCTGGGCATGTTCCGAGGCGACCAGCACCTCGACACGCAACCGCTCCGTGAACACGACGTCGTTGCGTTGCCCGCGAAACTTGAGAGAGGCCGAGTCGCTCGCGGAGACATGCGCTTCCGATACGACTATCGATTCCGCTCCGGCAGCCAGCAGCGCCTCCCGAAGCTTCTCGGACTCGATGGTCTGCAATACCGCCGTGATGAGTTCGTGCTTCGGGGCGCCGAGGTTCGGAACAAGTTTTGCCCCCTCGACCAGGACCCCCGAGTCGAACCCGCTGGTCTGCGGCGCACCACCGGCGTCGACGAATGCGGCGTTGTAGCGGTACGCGTCCATGCCTTGCTGACGACGGTCGATGTCCACCTGGTCTTTCGGAGCCAGCTTGAGACCGATGGTCTTCTCGATGCCCGTGGCGATCAGCCAGGTCACCACGAACGAGAAAGCGATGACGACGATCAACGCCAACGCCTGCTCGCCGAGTAGTCCTGCGCCGCCGCCGAAGAAGAGTCCGTCGCGGCCGATCGAATTGATCGCCTTTTCGCCGAACAAACCGAGAAGGAGTGAACCGAGGATGCCGCCGATGAAGTGGACCGCGATGACGTCGAGCGCGTCGTCGAACTTGAAGATCGACTTGAGCGCGAGCGCGAAGTGGCAGACCAGTCCGGCAAGCGCGCCGATCGCCAACGCGGAGAAGGTGCTGACGAAGCCGGCGCAGGGGGTGACGGTCGCGAGACCGGCTACCGCGCCGGTGATTCCACCGATCGCCGTGGCCTTGCCCTCGGTATACCTTTCGATGACGAGCCAGACGACCATGCCGCCCGCTGCGGCGATGTGAGTGTTCATCAAGGCTTGTGCCGCAACACCATCGGCGGCCAATCCGTCGCCTGCGTTGAATCCGAACCAGCCGAACCACAGGATGCCTGCGCCGATCAACGCCAGAGGCACCGAGTGCGGGACTGCCTCGGCGTTGGGCCATCCCGGACGTTTGCCGACCACCAGCAAGATTGCCAGGGCGGCGGCGCCGGCGGATGCGTGGACGACAATTCCGCCGGCCCAGTCCTGAGCTCCGCGGAGCGCCAACCAGCCTTCGGGATTGAAGAGCCAGTGCGCAATCGGGGGGTAGACGATGATCGACCACAGCACGAGCAGAACGGCCCAGCCCAAGGGCTTGAGCCGGTTTGCGGTCGCACCGGTGATCAGCGCGGGCGTGATGATCGCGAACATCATCTGATAGACCACGAACGCCAGAGTCGGTACCGCGACTGCACCTTCGATCAGGTGGAAGCCCGGGGCGGCGGCAGTGTGTATGTCCTGCAAGCCGAACAATTTGAGGTCACCGAGGAAGCCGGAACCCCAGTCTCCACTGAACGCGAAGCTGTATCCGAACACGACCCAGGTAATCGAGACGAGTCCGAGTGGGACGAGGTTCTGCTGCAACATGACGAGCGCACTGCTACCACGCACCAGACCGGCGTAGAAGAAGGCGAGTCCGGGAACCATGAAGAGAACCAGGCCAGCGGAGATCAGCACCCACGCCGTGTCCCCACTGTCTATCACTGCTTCGGCTAACACCATTTCCATCGACATCGACGACCTCCGAGCATTATTCGGACCTGAACAAAGTCATTGGTTAGAGCAGCAATTCGCGATGTTCCAATTCACTGCGACAGTTACGCTACGCCCCATAGTTGCACCTTCTCAGCAAAATCGGGGGAACATCCGGTTTTCACGTTTAGTAGAGCATTGTTCTGGGAAAAGATGGGACTTTGCCTAAACATTGCGGACGCTCCACAACCTACAATTGCGGGACCAATTCTCACCGAAAGTGGTTTAAGTCTTGCAAAATGGGGAACGTAGCCGCAGGTGAGCGACACTTTCGAAGCAGAAATGCCGTTTCCAGCTCGGGACTTAGCTCCCTAACCAAGACAGCCGCGAGCGCCCTGTTTGATTACCAACGTCGGTGACCCGCCTATCCAATCGGGTAGGTAATTTCACCGAACATCTTCTCACCTGTTCAGATGACTAACCTTCACTGCACTGAGGGCAATCCTGTCGTTAATATGTTCTTCATCCGTACTGGATATTTCGACCGGAAAGTCGAAGATCACCTTTCGATAACCTTTGAAGGTGAAAAAACTCTCGCTGTAACTCTTTTGTTATGCAGAACCTAGAAGGGAGGATTGATCCCACCAGGCGAGCACTCGGATGCCGGACACAGTCAGCCACTTCGACGGCTCTCCCGCCTTTGTGTCGACCTCGAACCACACCCGCCCCGGTTGGCGACCGGCCTGGAGCCACGTCCCATCCGAGGCTCGAGCGACCCGGATCATCTCGATCGCGTCCGCCATTCGCGGATCAGGCTCATTTCCATACGACAACGACGCTTCGCGGAAGTAGTCGGCTGCGTTGAGCACGTTGTAACGCCACCGGAACGGGTACGCAAACCGGCCGACCCAGGGCCCCACCGGTTCGCAGGTCGAGAGTCGCCGGAACAGACCGCGCTGCAACAAGTACTCCTCACCGGATCGCCGAGCCGCGCGCGTCTCATCCGTTCCCCCGGTCGCGATCTCGTACGCGAGAAGCCCTTTGAGTGAATTGAGCGTCGAATGAAACGACGATCGCGTCGAACCTTCGGTCCACTCGCAGTTCCACCCACCATCCGGAAGTTGATGCCGCACAAACCAATTAGCGAGTTCATCAACGCAAACATCGAGCCACACACCGTTTGCCACCGTCCAGGCGTTGATGCAGCAATCGACCTCACCGTCCCAGTACGGCCGGCCCTCGTACTCCCAGCGACAGTTTTCCGCGAGCAGTTCTGCGGTTCGACGCTCCCGCAGAACACCGGCGTCGAGGCCCCACTCACGCAAGGAGTTGAGCGTCCAGGTTGTTGCCGTCCAGGGTTGCGAACTTTGTTCTGCTGCTTCGGGTCCCGCGAAGTCGAATTCTGCCGGGAAGAACGCCCCACCCGCCCATTGGCCGTCTCGGTCCTGCAATGAAAGCAGGCGTGCACCAAATCCTTTGGTAGCGATCGACGCGCGCGTCGCCGCCCACACAGTGGGCGCTTCGTTCAACAGATCGCGCTCCACCTGCCACCGAATCGCTGGATCCGAGTCGAGGAGCCACGCGAGCAAGTCGGTTCGGGGTGCCATCTGGCAATACTATCGAAAGGCGAAGCAGGCCATCCGGTTAACGCATTTCTCGACGTCTGATGCAATGGTGAACTCCGGACCCATTGCGTGGCCTACACCGGGTAATCCAACGCCGCCCGCACCGCCACGATGTCGGCGGCAGCGACCTCCATTGGCTTGTCCCCCAACCGAATCAACGTGCCAGTGGACAACTCCTCTACCACCGCAGATTGGGGCAGCGCGCTGCGATCGAACCTAACTCCGGAATGGAAGTATGTTTCCCATCCCACCTCGACCTCACCTTTCGACCGATTCTGAAGATCTATGTAGTCGCCGATGCTCCACCGAGCTCGATCCGGTTTCCAATGCTTGACGATAACTTTCATGATCGCGTCTCCGATGTCAGGGCCGAGCAGCTGCCGGGTGCTGTCGGTGAGCTGCGTCTCCGTCGGCAACGACACCCGGACACTGTTGGGGGCGCTGGTTTCTAAGCCGCCGACCCTGGAGATGATCCGCCGCGCGGTCCCGTCCTCGGGCGACAAACCGATGCTGTACCCCGGTCCGGGGGTGTCCGAGTATCCCACCTCCTTCGAGCGGGAATGCTCGAAGATTTTCACCAACCCGTCCACACTGAGATCCGCGGGGCCTTTGTCCAGTTTTTTTGGTGTACACCCACGGCAACGCCAACTCCGGGTCGATCGTTTCCAGGTCGTCGAGGAAAGCGCGCATCGTCTGCGCCACCTCCTGACTCGACTGCACCCGCGTGCCCCAATATCCGGCTACCGTCGGCCATCGCCCGAAAAAGCTCATCGCCCCGTCCTTTCCAACCACTGCGTAATAGTCTCCGTCCGACTACGTGTCGCGACATGAGCAAGGGTCGGCGGTCACGCGGCGTCTTAGACCGGGTAACCCAGTGCTTCCCGCACCGCCAGGATGTCGTCGAAGTTGACGTCTAACGGTTTCTCGCCCAACCGAATCAGCGTTCCGTTGGGGAGTTCCTCCAGTACGGCGACGACGGGCAGTTTGCTGTGATCGAGATCGATCCCGGACTGGATGTATGTCTCCCACCCGACTTCGATTTCGCTGACCTCATTTCCCTGCGCATTGCGGTACTCCCGCGTCCCCCACCGCGCAGACTCCGGCGACCAATGCTCGATGATCGCTTTCATGATCGCGTCCCCGACGCGTGCAGTCAGCAACTGCGACGCCTCCCCGATTGCTTGTTTCTCCGGGGGGAGGGTGACGTTGACGAGATTCGGAACCCTCGGAACATTCCGGCCGAGAGAGAATTGGATTCTCAAGAACTGATATCTGTCCGGGTGCAACAAACTCACGATGTAGCCAAGGTCGAAGGCAGCAACGGATTGCCCTTCGATATCCTTCGCTGCCCGGAAGATTTTCGCTAGGACTTCCACGCTTAGATCGGTCGACTCGAAGGCAGTCTCGGGCGAAAACACCCAAGCTTCTCCAAGTGCTCGATCAATGTTCCTCAGACTATGAAGAAACGAGAACACCTCCGCTGCAATGCCTTCTACCGGTTGCGTCCGAGGGCCCCAATACCCGATCACTGTCGCGCCACGATCCGAATTCATCGACCTTTCCTTTCCAGCCACTCTGCGATCGTCATAGTCGTTCTCGGCAAATCATTGTCATTGAACAGTTGTGGTCCGGGTTGCTGCGGAGCGCCGGGGGCATCCGGATTCACCGGCACCTGACCGACATCAGGCAGAGTCGGCACACTTGGTTCCTCGGTGCGACCTGGCGAGGGAGCCTCCAGGGTGGAGTTCTCGGGTCTCGGGTTCGACCCCGGATCGCCAATCCCACCGGGCGAGAGTGATTCCCACTCGCCACGATCGGGATCGCCGGGAAAGTGGGTTGCGAGGGTTCCGGAATCGCGGGATCCGGGCGTGCAGGTTCATTCACGGACGGAACAGAGGGTTGATCATGCTCGGCAGGTGGAACTGTGCCGTCGATGGCGGGTATGCCGCGCGGTGGCACTCCACCCGGAGCGTCGATCAGCTGGTGCGTAGCCGGATCGGGACCGCGGCGCGGTAATTGCGGGCAGGCTGGTCGGTCCGCGCCATCCCTACCTGCAGGCAGCCCCGAGTGCGCCCAACGTAGGGCTCACAGCCGTCTGAAACCTTTGGGTAGAGGAATCTCCGGTCGTTCGGTCGGCAGTCCTGCTGCTGCGCGGATGCTTCGGATGTCCTCGACTGTTAACGGCGTGGACAGATTCTTCTGGATGACGATTGTGCCGTCCTGGTAGGGAAATGCCTCCACGCTGGGCGGGAGCTGCGTTTCCTCGATCGGCAACTCAGGACCGAAGTAGGTGCAACTGCCCACGATCGCGTCACCCGGTACGTTGAACTGAGGCGATGATTCGGTTCGGCGGTAGAGCACGGTGACACGCGAGTCCCAGATATCGGCTAGCCCCTGAACGAGCTTCAATGCCAGCGAAATCAGTGATTCGTCGGCAAAGGCACATGCGAATGCGCCGGACCCTGAGGTGCCCCCGAAACTAACAACGACTTTGACGTCTCCAGCGGGTGAATACAGGGTCATATGTCGTCCCAATGAGAGGGGATACATACCGCCGGTGGCATCAGGGGATCGTCTGCGCTCGATCAATGCGGCTTCGATCGATTTTTCCGTCGGAGGTACAAGGATCTGACGGATATTCGACGCCAAGGCTTGCTCGAGTCCGGCACCGTCGGGGAGGGCATCGCCTACTGTTTGGTACAAGTCGACGTCGAAGACAGGATCGATGTCGCGAAGCAATCGTAGCGAACGTGCAACGAGCGCGGCCGTGACGGCCTCGCTTTCAGGCGCACCCTTTCGTGGAATGACCTTCACTGTCAAGCCCACCGTAGGATTGCGGCGCAGTGATGACGTAGGCACTTTCACTCCCCTCCAAATACGATGATGTTGATGTTCTCCATCCCGATGACCTCGTCGAACGCATCCTCCATTATCTGAGCAGCTTGTTCTTAAGAACACCATCACCTGCGGACGTGAGCTTGGCCGTAACTTCTGGTGTCACAGCCGGCGCGAGCCTTTCGGTAGGCGAACCTCCGGTCGTTCGGTCAGCAGGCCGACTGCTGCACGGATGCTTCGGATATCGTCGGCAACCAACGGGGCGCGTGGATCACGCTGGATGACGATCGCTCCTTCTCTTGTACGGAAAAGCTTCGACAGTGGGTGGGATCTGCGTTTCGTTGATCGGCATCTCAGGGCCGAAGTAGGTGCAACTGCCCACCGTTGCGTCGCCGGGCACGTTGTACTGAGGTGTGAGCTCCGCATCCCGGTAGAGCACGGCCGTGGGAGCGTCCCAGATATCGGCCATACCCTGGACGAGTTTCAATGACAGTGAGATCAGAGATTCATCGGCGAAGCCCCCTGGGTACGGCCAGATGAAGGTGCAAAGTAAGGAACCTGCTCCTGCCGTACTCCCGAATCCGATGAGAATTTCGATGTTTCCGTTGTCGGTGAACAACCTGAGTTGATGCCCGAATGAGAGTGGGTAAATCCCGCCTGCGGCATCAGGAGACTTTCTGCTCTCGATCATTGCGGCCTCGAGGAGGCCTTCTGCCTGAGGCGTGAGGATCCGCCCACCATTCAATGCCAGAGCCTGCTCGACCGTAACGCCGTCGGGAAGGTCATTCCTCACGGAGCGATACATGTCGACGTCAAAGACTGGGTCAAGCTTTCGAAGGAACTGCAGTGACCGCGCTGCCAGCACTGCGGTGACCGATTCGGCTTCCGGCGGCCCCTTCCGCGCCATGACTTTCACGGTCAACCCGGACGCCGGATCGCGACGTAAAGATGAAGCAGACAACGTCACTCCTGCTCGAAGACGATCGACCAATCGGAACAGTCTCTGGCGCTACACCGGGTAACCCAACGCCGCCCGCACCGCCACGATGTCGGCGGCATCGACCTCCATTGGCTTGTCCCCCAACCGAATCAACGTGCCAGTGGGCAGCTCCTCTACCGCCGCAGATTGGGGCAGCGCGCTGCGATCGAACGTAACTCCGGAATGGAAGTACGTTTCCCATCCCACCTGGATCTGACCTCTAACTCGCGGTTGCAGATCGAGGTAGTCGCCGATGCTCCACCGAGCCCGATCCGGTTCCCAATGCTTGACGATCACTTTCATGATCGCGTCCCCGACATCCGGTTCGAGCAACCGTCGCAATTCGGGGGGAACATCCTTCTCCGTCGGCAACGACACCCGGACACTGTTGGGGGCACTGGTTTCCAGCCCGCCGACCCTGGCGATGATCCGCCGCGCGGTCCCGTCTTCGGGTGACAAGTCGACGTCGTAGCCCGGTCCCGGGGTGTCCGAATACCCCATCTCCTTCGAGCGGGAATGCTCGAAGATTCGCACCAACCCGTCCACGCTGAGATCTGCTGGCACTTTGTCGAACTCGGCAGTCGAGACCCACGGCAACGCCAACCCCGGGTCGATCGCTTCCAGATCGTCGAGGAAGGCCCGCATCGTCTGCGCCACCTCCTGACTCGACTGCACCCGCGTGCCCCAATACCCGCCCACTGTCGGCCGCCGCCCGAAAAAGCTCATCGCCCCGTCCTTTCCAACCATTGCGCAATAGTTTCCACCGTGACACCGACGACGTTCTCGTCGTCGAAGCCTCTCAAGGCGAGTTCAGCATATTGTTCGTTGAGCATCACCCACACGAGCTCAGCGTCCATCCCGGCTTGTGCGAGGGCATCGAGCTGCGCCTGAGCGGTCTTGGGCCAATCTTTTTGCCAAACACGGCCCCGGAAGTCCGTTACGTAAGGTTCACCGTTCCGGTCGAAGATGAAGTCGTAGATGTGTTTCGCATCGACGATGACGTTCATGTCCGGGAACCAACCGTCGAACTTGAGCTCACCGTTCTTCCCGGCATCGAATGGCAAGATGAACGCGAACTGCCCGTCCACCAGCGTGACGAGTTCCTGAAATACCCGAGAAGGCCTCAACCTCCGAGCGGCGTCGTACCGGAGACCTTCGCCTGCATCACCCCATACCCCGACATCGGTGCCATCCCGATCACCGATGATCCGGGACTGCAACGTACGCAGATCCAACGGGCCGACTCCTTCGACCTCCACGATGTCCGGCGGTGTTTCGCCGGGTGCGAGTTGCGGTGGTTTTTCTCGTGCGAACGGCATCCACCACAACGGATCCTGTTCAACCCCTGGTCCCTCCGGGCTGTCAGGCTGTGTGGGAGGCATCGTGACCGCGGGTCGCTGCGTCGGATCCTCGATGACGCCAGGGCTGGGAATGGTGCTCGGATCGGTGGCGAAGGGGTCGAATTCCGGTAGTCCGGGTTGCTGCGGAGCGCCGGGAGCGTCCGGATTCACCGGCACCTGCCCGACATCGGGCAGAGTCGGCGCACTCGGTTCCTCGACCTGACCTGGCGAGGGAACATTCGGGGTAGAAATTCCTGGTGTCAGGTTCGGCCCTGGATCACCGATCTCCCCCGGCGTGGATGGTTCCCACTGGCCGCGGTCGGGATCGCCGGGCGAAGTGGGTTGCGAGGGTTCCGGAATCGTGGGATC